>DATHAN010000019.1:0-12581 GCA_035296645.1 Thermoleophilaceae bacterium | reverse complement strand
CTTCGAGGTCGCCGACTTCGAGGAGTACACGCACCTCTACCTCGACTCGTGGAGCGACCCGGTGATCCGGTGGCTGCTGTCGACGGTCTCGAGCGCGATGATCTTCGACGACCACGACGTCCACGACGACTGGAACATCTCGCGTACGTGGGTCAAGCAGATGCGCGCGCAGCCGTGGTGGCACGAGCGGATCACCGGCGGGCTGATGTCGTACTGGGTCTACCAGCACCTCGGCAACCTGTCGCCGCGCGAGCTCGCCGAGGACCCGACGCTGCAGCGGATCGATGCCGGCGAGCCGGCCGGCCCGCTCGTGCGCGCCCTCGCCGAGCGCGCCGATCGCGACCCGAGCGCGGCGCGCTGGAGTTTTGCGCGCGAGCTCGGGGGCGCGCGCCTTATCGTGATCGACTCGCGCGCGGGCCGCGTGCTCGCCCCCGAGCGGCGCATGCTCGACGCCCAGGACTGGGAGTACGTCGAGCGCGGCGCCCGCGGCGACTGCGACCACCTGCTGCTCGCGACCTCGGTGCCGTGGCTGCTCGCCGACGGCATGCACCAGCTCGAGCAGTGGAGCGAGCGCGTGTGCGACGGCGCTTGGGGCAAGCGTGCGGCGGCGCTCGGCGAGCGCGTCCGTCAGGGGCTCGACCTCGAGCACTGGGCGGCCTTCGACCGATCGTTCCGCGACCTCGCCGGGCTGACGCGCGCGGTGGCCGCCGGGGAGCGCGGCGGACCGCCGGGGTCGGTCGTCGCGTTGTCGGGCGACGTGCACCACGCGTACCTGTACGAGGTCGGCTTCCGGCGCCGGGCCGATGGCGCGCGACCGCGCGCGCCGGTCTACCAGGCTGTCTGCTCGCCGATGCGCAACGCGCTCGCCCGGCGGGAGCGCCGGATGATCCGGCTCGCCCAGTCACGCGGCTTCACCGCGGGGGCGCGGGCGCTCGCGCGCGCGGCGGGCGCCCGGGAGCAGGACGTGCGCTGGCGTCCCGCCGGCCACGATGGCCCGTGGTTCAGCAACCAGCTCGGGACGCTCGAGCTCGACGGCCGGCGAGCGACGATGCGGCTCGAGCGACCGATGCCCGGGGTCGCGGGGCCGCCGCGGCTCGAGCGGCTGTTCGAGCGGCGGCTGGCCTGAGGGCGGACCGGCCTCAGCGCACGAAGCTCAGCGACCGGCGCTTGTCGATGTAGCGCTGGTGGTAGTCCTCGGCGCGGTAGAACTCCGCGGCGGGCACGATCTCCGTGACGATCGGCCGGCCCAGGCGGGCCTCGACCCGCTCCTTGGAGGCGCGCGCGGCGGCCTCCTGCTCCGGCGAGTGGACGAAGATCGCCGAGCGATACTGGGTGCCGACGTCCGGACCCTGGCGGTTGAGCTGGGTGGGGTCGTGGATCTCCCAGAAGATCTCGAGCAGGTCGTCGTAGCTCACCCGCTCCGGATCGAACTCGACCTCGAGCGTTTCGGCGTGACCGGTCGCGCCGGTGCACACGTCGCCGTAGGTCGGCTCGGGCATGTGCCCGCCCGTGTAGCCGACCTGCGTCGAGGCGACCCCGGACACGTTGCGGAACGCCTCCTCCACCTGCCAGAAGCAACCTGCGGCGAAAGCGGCCTTCTCCATCGTCTTCCTCCTTGGGGCGGGCGCCACCGGGCGGCGCTTCGCCATGAACCCTAGCGCGCGTCCGCCCGCGCCCGCGGGGGGCGCAGCGCCAGCCGCTGCTTGACCGCGAGCACGCGGCCTGCGGCCTCGTCGACCCGGCGCCGGAATGCCGGGTCGCGCCGGGCGCGCGCGAGCACGCGATCGCGCACGCGCGCGAAGCTGCCGGCGCCCGTCATGAGCACGAGATCCGTGCCGGCGCGCAGCGAGCGCACAGCCGCGCGGTCGACCGGCGCGCGACGCAGGACTGCCTCGGCCTCGAGCGAGTCGGTCATCACCGCGCCGCGGAAGCCGAGTTGCCGGCGCAGCAGGTCGCCGAGCACGGCGGGCGACTGCGAGGCGATGCGCCGTCGGTCGAGCGCGGGATACAGCGCGTGCGAGGCCATGACGAACGGCGTCCCGGCGGCGATCGCCGCTCGGAACGGCGCGAGGTCGCGCCTGAGAAGCTGCTCGCGGGACGTGTCGATCGTGACCGGCTCGTCGTCGGTGTTGCCCTGCGCGGGCCCGAATCCGGGGAAGTGCTTGGCCGTCGCGGCGACGCGGCCAGCGCGGAGCGCGCGCACGGCGGCGCTTGTGCTGGCGGCGACCGCACGCATGCCCCCGGGGTAGGTGCGACCCCCGACCGCGGAGCCCCCGGGGGCGTCGATGTCGGCGACCGGCGCGAGGTTCGTGTTGACCCCCACGGCTACCAGGTCGCGGGCCGTGGCGCGGGCCGCGGAGCCCGCCTCGCGCGGGGTGGTCTGAGTGGCTTGGCCCTCGGTGGGATCCGCCCAGGCAAGGATGCGGATGGCGCCGCCCTCCTGATCGGCGGCGATCAGCGCGCTGCCGTCCGCTGCCCGCTGGAGCCGGCGCGTCATGCGGCGCAGCTGCCGGCGCGAGGTCGCGTTCTCGCGAAAGAGGACGACCCCGGCCGCGCGTCCCTCACGCAGCAGGTGGAATACGTAGGCCGGAGGCGTCGTGTCGTCGAAGGAGAGCATGAGCGTCTGCCCGACGCGCTGGGGGAGCGACAGCCGTTCGAGCGAGCTCCCGCCGGCGGCCTGGGTGCGGCTGCGTCGCTCGTCCTCACCGCCGCCGGCTCCCACTAGCGCACCGACGACCAGCGCGACCCCGGCGATCGCCGCGAGCGTGGCGAGCAGCGCCCACCTGCGGCGGCGGGCATCGGCGCGCGAGGGCGGGGCGGTCCCCGGCGGACGGCCGGCGGCGGGCGGGGCGGAAGCGGACACGGAGGGCTGCGCAGGTTAGGCGACGCCGCGGCTCACGAGACGGGCCGTCCGCCCTACCCTCAGGACATGCTCCGGCGCGTTCGCGCGGTCCTGCTCGACTTCGGCGACACCCTCTCAGACCAGGCGACCGAGCGGCGCGACGAGACCGGGTTCCTCGAGGGCGTCGACCTGATCGCAGGTGCCAAGGAGCTCGTCGAGCGCCTGCGTGAGCGCGGTTACGCGCTCGCGCTCGTGGCGGACGGCGAGGTCCGCGACGCGCGCAACGTCCTGCGCCAGCACGGGCTCGACGAGCTGTTCGACGCCGTCGTGATCTCCGAGGCAGTCGGGACGCACAAGCCCGATCCGGAGATGTTCCGCCGGGCGCTCGCCGAGCTCGGCCTTGGTGAGGAGGAGGCGCCGCGCACCGTCATGGTCGGCAACCGTCTCGAGCGCGACGTCCGCGGCGCCCACGAGTTCGGCATGACCGCCGTGTGGATCGACTGGTCGCCGCGCTACGACAAGCAACCGCGCGAGCCGGCCGCGGTCCCCGACGCGCGCATCGAGCACCCGCTCGAGCTCCTGACTGTGCTGGACCGGCTGGAGGGCGAAGGCGCCTGAACGCCGGGAATGTCCGCGCTCGACCGGGCGTTTGGCCGGCCGGCGCGCGGGGATGCTCGCCTCACCCGGGCCGGCGAAGCGACACCAGCGAGAGCGAGGACTGATGGCACAGACCGAGAACGGCGGTGGCGTCGCCGCGAAGTCGGGACCTTCCCGATCGGCGGAGACCTCGAGGTGCGCCGGCTCGGCGTCGGCGCCATGCAGCTCACGGGCCGCGGCGTGTGGGGCGAGCCCGAGGATCTCGAGGAGTGCCGCCGCGTCCTGCGGCGGGCGGTGGAGCTCGGCGTCAACCTGATCGACACCGCCGACTCGTACGGCCCGGAGGTCTCGGAGCGGCTGATCGCCGAGGCGCTCCACCCCTATCCCGAGGACCTCGTGATCGCCACCAAGGTGGGGCTCGAGCGCTCGGGCCCCGGCCGCTGGCACCCGAACGGCCACCCCGACCACCTACGCCAGGCGTGCGAGGGCAGCCTTCGCCGGCTCGGGCTCGAGCGCATCGACGTGTACCAGCTGCATCGCATCGACCGTAAGGTCCCGGTCGAGGACTCGCTCGGCGCGCTGCTCGAGCTCCGCGACGAGGGGAAGATCCGGCACATCGGGCTGTCGGAGGTGAGCGTCGAGCAGCTCGACGAGGCGCGCGGGATCGCGCCGATCGCCACCGTGCAGAACCGCTACAACGCGGGCAACCGCTCGGCCGAGGACGTCCTCGAGGCGTGCCGGCGCGACGGGCTCGGGTTCATCCCGTGGTTCCCGCTCGAGACCGGCGGTCTCGCCGAGCCCGGCGGACCGCTGGCGGAGGCGGCGGAGCTGCGCGGCGCGAGCGCCGCGCAGCTCGCGCTCGCGTGGCTGCTGCATCGCTCGCCGGTGATGCTGCCGATCCCGGGGCGTCGAAGGTCTCGCACCTCGAGGACAATCTGGCGGCGGCGGAGATCGAGCTCACGGACGACGAAGTGCGCGAGATCGAGGACGCGGTTGGCTAGCGGCGGGTCGCCCTCGCCCGCGGTGGAGGTTCCCGCCGGGTCCCGGCCGGGTAGCGGAAGGCGAGTCGACCGAGGAGGAGAGATGGCCGGAGGCGACCTCCGCGAGCAGCTCGTCAAGTACCTGACCGAGGCGCACTCGATCGAGGAGCAGGCGCTGCCCCAGCTCCGCGCCGCGCCGAAGATCGCCGGCGACGAGCGGCTCGCCGAGACCTTCCGCGAGCACGAGGCGGAAACCGAGGAGCAGAGACGCCTCGTGCGCGAGCGCCTCGACGCGCTCGGCGGGTCGCCGGCGAAGCTCAAGGACGCCGTCATGAAGGCGGGGGGCGCCGGCTTCGCGCTGTTCGCCGCGTCGCAGCCCGACACGCCCGGCAAGCTCACCGCCCACGCCTACTCGTTCGAGCACCTGGAGCTCGCGAGCTACGAGCTGCTGCTACGCGTCGCCGAGCGGGCCGGCGACGCCGAGACGGCGGAGGTCGCCCGGCGGATACGCCACCAGGAGCAGGCGATGTCCGAGCGCCTCGCGTCGCTGTTCGACGCGGCGGCTGCCGCCTCGCTCGCCGAGAAGGACGCCGACGACCTCGAAGAGGAGGTCGTCAAGTACCTGACCGACGCGCACGCGATCGAGGGCCAATCGATCCAGTTGCTCGGGCTCGGCCCGCGGATGACCAGCGACCCGGCGACCGCCAAGGTCTACCGGGAGCACCTCGAGGAGAGCCGCGCCCAGCAGACGGTCCTCGAGGCGCGGCTCGAGGCGCACGGCGAGGGCCCGTCGAAGCTCAAGGACGCCGCTCTGCGGATGGGGGCACTGAACTGGGGCGCCTTCTTCCAGGCCCAGCCCGACACTCCCGGAAAGCTCGCCGCGTTCGTGTACGCGGTCGAGCACCTCGAGATCGGCGGCTACGAGATGCTGAAGCGGGTCGCCGAGCGCGCGGGCGACGCCGAGACCGCCGGCGCCGTCGAGCGCATCGTCGCGCAGGAGCGCGCGGCCGCCCACGTCGTGGCGAGCGAGTTCGACCGGGCGGTCGACGCCTCGCTCGCCGCCCAGGGCGTCGCCGCGGCGGGTTAGGCGCGATGGACGTCTATCCCGCGCTTCGCTACCGCGACGCCGGCACCGCCATCGAGTGGCTCGAGCGTGCGTTCGGGCTCGAGCGCCATGCCGCCTACGAGGGTCCCGACGGGACGATCGCGCACGCCGAGCTGCGCTTCGGCCACGGCATGGTCATGCTCGGGTCGGAGGGCGACTCGCCGAACTTGCTCGGCCACCACGCCGGCCGGGGCTGGCAGTACGTCGTCGTCGACGACCCCGACGCCCACTGCGAGGGGGCCCAGTCGGCCGGGGCCGAGATCGTCATGGAGCTCCACGACACGGACTACGGCTCGCGAGTACACGGCGCGCGACCTCGAGGCAACCTCTGGAGCTTCGGGACCTACCGGGCCGGGGGCTCGGGCTGAGCCGAGCGCTCGAGCCGCTCCGCGAGCCGCTTCAGTCCGAGCTCGCGCGCTGCGCGCGCGCCGGCGCGCCGATCGGTCTCGCGGTCGGTCGGAAGCTCGACCTCGACGTCGCTCAGGGTGGCGATCCGCTTGAACGCGAGCAGCTCGTCGCGGCCGTCGAGCAGGGCGGTGCGAACTCGCGGTCGGGATTCCGCTAGGGCCCGCTCGAGCACCGCCTCGAGCGGACCGTGCTCGGCGAGCAGCGCCGCCGCGGTCTTCTCCCCGATCCCCTTGGCGCCTGGGATGCCGTCGGAGGGATCGCCGCGCAGGGCGATGAAGTCGGGGACGAGCGCGGGCGGCACGCCGTAGCGGCGCTCGACCTCGGCCGCGTCGACGACCTCCGCGCCCTCTCGCCCGGTGCGGACATACAGGACCACGACACCCTCGCCGGCGCACTGGAACAGGTCGCGGTCGCCGGTCATGACGAGCGCCCGGCCGCCGCCCGCGGCCTCGCGCCGCGCGTACGCGCCGAGCAGATCGTCGGCCTCGAGCGAGTCATGGCTCGCCACCGTCCAGCCGAAGGCCCCGAGCAGCGCCGGTGCGGCGGCGAACTGCTCGGCGAGCTTCTCGGGCACCTCGGGCCGGTGTGCATGGTAGCCGTCGAACAGCTCGACGCGGTAGTGCGCCGCCTCCTGCCCGAAGCACACCACGACGGCGCGCGGCCCGTGCTGATCGACCTCGCGCAGGACGAGGTTCACCAGCCCGAGCAGCGCGTTCACCGGGCGACCGTCCTTCCCCTCGATCGAGTCGGGGAGCGCGAAGAACGCGCGGAAGATCATCGAGTCGCCGTCGACGAGCAGGAGCGGCGCGGGCATGGCCGTCAACCGTAGTCCGCTCGCACCGCTGGACGCACGGCGAGCGTCGGCACCACTAGCGGCGACGACTGCCTCCCCACAGATCCGCGCACCGACACGGTCGTCACGGTTACGCTGCGGGACTCCGCTGGGGCCGCCGCCGACGGGTCCTCGTCGCTCTTGGTCCACTGACCGAGGAGGCGTTGCTTCTCCCGAAGCGCCCACTGCCGGGCGAGCGCGGCCCCATGCGGTCGCCGAGTACGGAAGCGCGGGCAGGAGGGGCGAGGGTGTCGGCGAACCTCGGGGCGAGCGGTCATCAATCGGGGACGTGGCCGCTCTCTCCTTGGAGTAAGCGGGGTGCCTTCGGGCGCCCCGCCCTCTGTCATACGCCAGGTCGAGGCGCTCGGGCCTGATCGTTGACGGGCTCGCCCCGTACAGTCGCTGCGTGCGCGCTTGGCCCCACGTCTACGCACATCTCGATCTCGACGCCTTCTACGTGAGCGTCGAGCTCGGCCGCCGCCCCGAGCTACGCGGGCGCCCGGTGGTTGTGGCGGGGAGCGGCCCGCGCGCGGTCGTCACGACCGCGAGCTACGAGGCGCGCAGGTACGGGATCTTCTCGGCCACGCCGGCCGCGCGGGCGCGCCGGCTGTGCCCCAACGCCGTCTTCCTCGAGCCGGACTTCCCCACATTCCCCACACTATCGCGCGCGCGCGCGAGGTGATCGCGGTCGTGCGCGAGCACGTCGAGCGGGTCGAGGTCGTCGGCCTCGACGAGGCGTACCTCGACCTGAGCGATCTCGAGCAGCCGGAGATCGCGGCGCGCCGGATCAAGGCAGCCGTACGCGAGCGCACGGGCCTCGGCGGCTCGATCGGCCTCGGACCCAGCAAGCTCGTGGCCAAGGTCGCCTCCGACGCCGACAAGCCGGACGGGTTCGTGCGCCTGTCGATCGAGGAGGCGCGGAACCGCTTCGCCGACCGCCCGCCCGGTCTCCTCCCCGGGATTGGGCCGAAGATCGCGGCGCGCCTGGCCGAGCACGGGATAGCCACGCTCGGCGCGCTCGCCGCCGCCCCTCCGGAGGACCTGACCGCCTGGTTCGGCCCGCGCCACGGTCACGCCCTCGCCCGCCTCGCGCGCTTCGAGGACGACGCCGCTCGAGCTCGCGCGCGAGCCGAAGTCCGAGTCACGCGAGACGACGTTCCCGGTCGACCGCCGCGGCGTCGACGCATTGCTCGAACCGCTCGGCGACCTGAGCCGCGAGCTGTGCGAGCGCCTCGCCCGCCAGGTCCGCGCCGGGCGAAACGTCGGGATCAAGGTCCGGCTCGACGACTTCTCGACGCATACGCGCGCCGTCACGCTGCCCGCCGCGACGAATGACCCCGGGCGCGTGAGCGCCGTGGCCGCCGACCTGCTGCGCCGCTTCGACCCGCCGCGACCGGTGCGCCTGCTCGGCGTGCGGGTCGCGGGGCTCGAGTCGCGGACTGACGGCGGCGTCACTGCCGCTGCGGACGCTGGCGAGGGCGCCGGCCAGCTCGAGCTGTCGCTGTAGCCCTCCACGACACGCCCCCGCGCCGGCGCGCGAGCGGCCGGCCCCAGTAGCATCGCGGTCATGGGCGAGGTGCGCACCGAGCTGCGGGGACACGTGCTCCTCGCCACGATCGACAACCCCCCGCACGGGCTCATGGACGCCTCCGTCGTCGACGGAATCGAGGCGGTCGTCGCGCGGGCGGACAGCGACGACGGCGTGGGCGCGGTCGTCCTCACCGGCGCCCACCCCGAGCGCTTCGTCGCCCACTACGACGTCGGCGAGCTGCTCGCCGGCGCGCGCTCGAGCCCGCGCGTGAGCGCGGGGGCGGCGTCCGCGTCGCTGCGCGCGGTCGGCGCGCTGCGGCGCGTGGGCGCGCTCGAGAGCGCGCTCGAGCGCACACCGGCCGCCGGCCTGGTAGCGCTCGAGCGCTTCCACGAGGTGCTCAGTCGGATGGGGCGCTGCGGCGCGGTGTTCGTGGCGGCGATCAACGGGTCGGCCATGGGCGGCGGGTGCGAGCTCAGCCTCGCCTGCGACCTGCGCCTCATGGCCGAGGGAGACCTCGGCATCGGCCAGCCCGAGATCCTGTTCGCCTTCCCGCCGGGCGGCGGGGGAACCCAGCGCCTAACGCGCCTGCTCGGCACGGCCCGTGCCCTGCGGGTGATCCTCGACGGCGGACCGCTCGCCCCCCACGAGGCCGCGGAGCTCGGCCTGGTCGACGAGGTCGTCCCGCCCGGCGAGCTCATCGACCGCAGCCTCGCGCTCGGCGAGCGGCTCGGCGCGCGCACCAAGCACGCGATCGCGGCGTGCAAGCGCGCGGTGTACGAGGGCGGCTCGCTGCCGCTGGGCGGCGGCCTGCGCCTCGAGCGCGCCGAGTTCCTCGCCGGGCTCGGGACGCCCGAGGCGCAGGAGGCGATGGCCGCGTACCTCGATCGGCTCGAGCGCACCGGCGAGCTTCCGGGCTACGACCCCGAGGTAATCGAGCGGGCGCTGGCCGAGGGACGCTTCCGCTAGCCCACCCGCCAACGACGCCACCGCGGCGACGCCGGCTTGGTCGCCGCTCCACCGGGCGCCCTCTCCACGCGGAACGCCGCGCCCAGATAGGGTGCCGCGGCGCCACGGCGGCGCACGGACGGAAGCGAAGGAGAACTCGATGACGCAGGAGAGCGATCGCGAGGCGAACGAGCCCGCCGCCCGAGCGGCGGGCTCGGGCGCGGAGGACGTCGTCCTCGTCACGGGCTTCCCCGGCTTCATCGGGGGTCGGCTCGTCGCCCGCCTGCTCGAGACCCGCCCCGAGGCGCGGATCGCCGCCCTCGTCGAGGAGCGGGCGGTCGACCAAGCGCGCGACTCCGCTCGCAAGCTCGACGCCGACCGCATCGAGATCCTCCCCGGCGACATCACCGACCGCCGGCTCGGCTTCGACGACGCGACCTACGACCGCCTCACGGTGTCGACGACCACCGTCTTTCACCTCGCCGCGGTCTACGACCTCACCGTCCCCTACGAGGTGGCGCAGAAGGTCAACGTCGAGGGCACGGGCAACGTGCTCGACTTCTGCGCCCGCGCCGAGCGCCTCGAGCGCCATAACTACGTGAGCACCGCGTACGTCGCGGGCTTCCGCGACGGTATGGTGTACGAGCACGAGCTGTCGCTCGGGCAGGACTTCAAGAACCACTACGAGTCGACGAAGTTCCAGGCCGAGCTGTGGGTGCGCCACCGCATGGGCGAGATCCCCACCACGATCTACCGTCCGGCGATCGTCGTCGGCGACTCGCGCACCGGCGAGACCGCCAAGTTCGACGGCCCCTACTACGTCCTGCGGATGGTCTCGCAGCTCTCGCGGCGCCGCCTGCCCTTGCCGCAGATGGGCACGGACGCCCCGTTCAACGTCGTACCGGTCGACCTCGTCGTCGAGGGGATCACGCAGCTATCACTCGACGCCGAGGCGATCGGCGACACGGTCCACCTCGTCGACCCCGAGCCGCTCAGCTCGCGCGAGCTCGTCGAGGCGCTGGCCCAGGAGTACGCGGGGCGCGAGCCGAGGCTGCGCGTCCCCCCGGCGGCCGCCGACCCGTCGCTGCGGTTCGCGCCGATGCGCAAGGCGATGGGCGGCATCCCGCGCGAGTCGCTCGTCTACCTCACGCACGAGGTCCACTTCAGCACGCGCCGCGCCGAGGAGCTGCTCGACCGCCACGGGATTGGCGTCCCCCGGTTCCGCGAGTACCTCCCGGCGATCGTGCGCTTCTTCCGCGAGCACGAGGACGACCCGAGCTACACGTAGCCGGCCGGGGCGAGGCGGGCGGCGCGGCCGGCGCCGTGCGGCTAGCGGATTCCGGGCATCCGCCGCAGGACGCGCAGCCCGGCCGTGACCAGGCGCGCCCACAGCCGCTGGCCCAGCGGACCGGGCGGCGCGATCGGGATCACGCGCTGCACCGACACGGTCTGGCTCTCCGTGTACTTGCGGATGCCCTCGGCCCCGTGGCGGCGGCCGAGCCCCGAGTCCTTCATCCCGCCCATCGGCGCGTCGACCGAGCCCCACGCCGCGATGAACCCTTCGTTGACGTTCACCGTTCCCGCCTCGAGCCGCGTGGCGAGCCGCCGGCCGCGATCGAGGTCCCGGGTCCAGACGCTGAAGTTGAGGCCGTAGGCGCTCGCGTTGGCGTGCGATACCGCGTCGTCCTCGGAGGAGAAGCGAGAGATCGCGGCCACCGGGCCGAACGTCTCATCCGCGTACAGCTCCATGTCGTCGCTGACCTCGGCGAGCAGCGTCGGCTCGTGGAAGTAAGGGCCGACATCCGGCCGCGGCCGCCCGCCGGCCACCACCTTCGCGCCCTTCTCGACCGCGTCGTCGACGTGCGCGCGCACGCTCTCGAGCTGGTCCTGCGAGATCAGCGAGCCCATGTCGTCGTCGAAGCTCAGGCTCGAACCGAGCCGCATCGTGCGGGCGCGCTCGGCGAGCCGGCGCGTGAACTCGTCGGCGACCGACTCGTGGACGAGCACGCGCTCGATCGAGATGCACAGCTGGCCGGCGTTCGAGAACAAGGCGCGCTCGGCGCCCTCGACCGCGCGGTCGAGGTCGGCGTCCTCGAGCACGAGCATCGCGTTCTTGCCGCCGAGCTCCATCGAGGCGGGGACGAGCCGCTCCGCCGCCTGGCTCGCCACCGTGCGCCCAACCCCAGTGCTGCCGGTGAACATCACGTAGTCGACGCGCCCGATGAGCTCCGGCCCGAGCTCGGAGCCGGAGCCCGTGATCACCTGCACGAGGTCGCGCGGCACGCCCGCCTCCTCGAGCGCGGCCGCTCCCCACAGCGCCGAGAACGGCGTCTGCGTGTCGGCCTTGATCACGACCGCGTTGCCGGCGGCGAGCGCCGGCGTCGCGTCGCTGATCGAGAGCGTGATCGGGTAGTTCCACGGCGTGATGATCCCGACGACGCCGACCGGGTGGTGGTGCTCCCAGGTCGCGGTCAGCAGCGGGATGGCGCCGCGCCGGCGCCGGGCCCGCAGGTGGCGCTCCGCCGTTCGCGCGTAGTAGCGCGCCACCATCACGATGTCCATGAACTCCTCGAAGGCGTGCTTGCGCGCCTTGCCCGACTCGACCTGGAGCAGGTCGAGCAGCTCGTCGCGGCGCGACATTACGACGTCGTGGAAGCGCAGGAGGACTCGCTCGCGCTCGGCGAAGCTCGTCTCCGCCCAGCGCGCCTGCGCCGCTCGCGCCAGCTCGACCGCCGCCTCTACGTCCTCGGGCTGGCACCGCGGCACGGTCCCGAGCAGCTCGCCGGTCGCGGGCTTCTCGACCTCGATCTCCTGCCGGTCTCCCCGCGTGCGCACGCGCCGCGCAAGCTCCTCGAGCTGCTCCCTGCGCACTCGCCTCGACCCCGAGGGAGGCAGCGGCCGCGGCTCGGGAGCGGTGGCGGTCACGTCCGCGCCGCGAGCTTGAACCGCGTCTCGAAGTGGTCGAGCATGTAGGGGAGCGGTCGCCCCGGATCGAGCGGCGGCCCGACGAGCTCGACGTCGTACCGCGCGAGCGTGTGGGCGAGCACCGCCTTGCCGAGTAGGTACACGAGCGGCCCGCCCGGGCAGTCCTGCGTGCCGTTGCTCAGGTGGTTGAAGCGGAGGTCGCGGCCGCCTCCCTCCCAGCGCTCCGGCCGGAAGAGGTCCGCTTCGTCGACCGTCTCGGGGTCGCGGTGGTTGAAGGTGTTGACGATCATCACCTGCGTCCCCTCGTCGAGTGACTCCCCCGCGAGCGTGACCTCGCGCGTCGTCTCCCGGACGAGCAGCGGCGTCGTGGGCCACAGGCGCATCGCCTCGCTGAGACAGCCCTCGAGGTAGGGCAG
>DATHAN010000018.1:0-3553 GCA_035296645.1 Thermoleophilaceae bacterium | reverse complement strand
CGCTCAGGCCAGCTGGTAGTTCGGCCCGTCGCCGCCCTCCGGCGGCGTGAGCCTCCCGCCCTTCGCGGTGATCGCGCCGCACTGGACGCAGTTCGAGGGCGTGACCTCGACGTCCACCAGCTCGCCCTCCATCGACTTGAGGCCGCCGTTCTGCTCCGCCTGCTCGAGGACCTCCTCGGGCACCTGGTAGACCTGAGCCGGGCACATGTACTGCCACATGAGCGCGACCTCGAAGGGCACGCGCTGCTGGATGCGGATGTGGTTCGGGGCGTCGTCGCGGGTGGCGTTGCCGCTCAGGAACACGCTCGAGAGCTTGTCGAAGGTCAGCTCGCCGTCGGGCTTGGGGTAGCTCTTGTTGCGGTCGCCGACGAAGACCTCGACCTCGGCGTCGTTCTCGGTGTGGAAGTGGCCGGCCGGGAAGCGCCCGCCCGAGACCTCCATCATGTTCGCGAGCATGCCGCCGGCGAAGAAGCCCTTCGAGAAGACCTGGCGCATGTTGCGCGAGCGGTAGATCTCCTTGTCGATCGAGCTCGAGCGGACGCGCTGCTCGTAGCCCGAGAGGTCGGTCACCGTTCCCTCGCCGCGCTTGATCCCCTCGAAGATCGTCTCGGCGGCGTAGATGCCGGCGTGCATCGCGTAGTGGACGCCCTTGAGCACCGGCACGTTGACCATCGAGGCCGAGTCGCCGGCGATCACGAGCCCGGGCGCCCACAGCTTCTCGGGCATCGCCCAGTAGCCGCCCGAGGGGATCGTCTTCGCCCCCCAACCGACGCGCTTGCCGCCCTCGAGCAGGCCCTTGACGAACGGGTGGGTCTTGAACTCCTGGAGGACGTCGTGGATCGAGAACGTGGCATCGCGGTAGTCGAGCCCGGTGACGAACCCCAGCGAGATCTTGTCCTCGCCCATCGGGTAGATCCACGAGCCACCGAACTCCCGGTACCGCGACGAGAAGCGCAGGGGCCAGCCCATGGTGTGGATCACCCGGTCGAGCGGCTTCTCGACCTCCCACACCTCCTTGACCCCGAGCTCCCACTGGGGCGGATCGTCGGAGCCCATGTCGAAGTGGCGGATCGCCGCGCCCGACAGGTGACCCTGCGTGCCCTCGGCCAGCACGGTGGCGCGCGCGGTGACCTCGGTCCCCGGCTCGAAGTTCGACAGCTCCTCGCCCTCGCGGCCGCGGCCCTTGTCGCCGGTGCGGACCCCGCGGACCACGTCGTCCTCGACGAGCAGGCGGGTGGCCGCGGTCTCCGACAGCACGTACACGCCCGCGTCCTCGGCCTTCTCGGCGAGGAAGCGCCCGAGCTGGGCGATCGAGATGACGTAGTTGCCGTGGTTGCGGAACGGCGGGGGCGTCGGCTTGAGCGGGATCTTGCCGCGCTTCGTCATGAAGTAGACCGCGTCCTTCTCGACCCGATCGTACGCGAAGGACCACTCCTCCGGCGCGAGGTCCGGGAACAGCTCCTGCATCGCCGACGGGCGCATCACGGCGCCCGACATGAGGTGAGAGCCGGCGTTGCGCCCCTTCTCGATCAGCGCCACCGGCACCTCGCCGAGCGCCTCGGCGAGCTGGGGCTCGCCCTCGAGCAGCTGGGTGAGGCGGATCGCGCAGGCCAGGCCGGCCGGCCCGCCGCCGACGATCGCCACCCCGACGTCGATCCGCTCGTCCTCGGGGTCCTGCGGCGGCCCGACGAACTCGGTGTCGGGGTCGACCGGCGGCGGAAACTCGATCGGCGCGGTCGTCATGGCGAGGTCAGCCGCCCTTGCGGGCCTTCACGGCCTCGGTCAGCTTGGGGAGGATCTTGTTCAGGTCGCCCACCACGCCGAGGTCGGAGAACTCGAAGATCGGGGCGTTCGGGTCCTTATTGATCGCCACCACGTTCTCTGAGGCCTGCATGCCCACCTTGTGCTGGATCGCGCCCGAGATCCCGGCCGCGAGGTACAGCTTCGGCGCGACGGTCTTGCCGGTCTGGCCGATCTGGGCGGAGTACGGGTACCAGCCCGCGTCGACCACCGCGCGCGTGGCCGCCACCGCCCCGCCGAGCGCGTCGGCGAGCTGCTCGCACAGCTCGAAGCCCTCGGCCTTGCCGAGCCCGCGCCCGCCGGCCACGAGCAGGTCGGCGTCCTCGATGTTCACCTCGGCGCCGCGCTGCTCGCCCCGGTTGACCATCCGCGCCTTGGTCGACCACTCCGAGAGCTCGACCTGCACGTCCTCGACCTCGGCCGAGGCCCCGTTCGAGGAGGCGTCGGCCTCGAAGGCGTTGAGGCGGCCGATGATGATGCCCGGCTCGACGACGTAGCCCGAGTCGACGACGGCCGAGTCCTGGAGGATCGGCCGCACGGCGACGAGCTTGCCGTCCTGGGCCTTCACCTCGGTGACCTCCATGGTCACGCCGGCGCCGAGGCGCGCGGTGAGCCCCGCGCCGATCTCGAAGCCGAGCAGGCCGCCCCCGAACAGCGCGTACGAGTAGCCGTGCTCGTCGATCAGCTTGGCCATCACGTCGACGACGGGCTGGGCGAGGCCCTCCGGTGCCTCGGCGCGGAAGACCTTCGACGCCCCGTAGGCCCCGAGCGACTGGCACAGCTCGTCGGAGACGCTCTCGCCGACGACGACCGCGTGCGCCTCGCCGCCGATCTCCCTCGCCAGGCGGGCGGCCTCGGAGACCGCGCCGAGCGAGTTCTTGTTGACCTCGTCCCCGTAGTGGAGGGCGTAGGTGAGGATCCCACTCATGCGAGCAACTTCCTTTCCTCCAGCCAGGCGACGATCTTCTCGACCGTCTCGTTGGTGTCCTCGTCCTCGATCACCTCGCCGGCCGCCTTCTGCGGCGGCGGGTTGATCGCCTCGACCGTCGTGCGCGAGCCGTCGACGCCGACGCGGTCGGCCTCGATGCCGACGTCGCCGATCGCCTTCTTGTCGAGATGCTTCTTCTTGGCGCCCATGATCGCCTTTAGCGACGGGTAGCGCGGCTCGTTGATCGCGTCGCCGACCGAGATGACCGCCGGCAGCTCGACCTCGACGGTGTCATAGCCGTACTCCGCCTGGCGTTCGCACCGCAGCGACCCGCCCTCGACGTCCATCTGGATCACCTGGGTCAGCGACGGCATCCGCAGGTGGTCGGCGACGACGGCGCCGATCGTGTAGCACTCCCCGTCGTCCGACTGCTGGCCGAGCAGCACGAGGTCGGGCGACTCCTGCTCGAGCACGCGCGCGAGCGCGTACCCGGTGGCGCACACGTCAGAGCCGGCGAGTGCGTCGTCGGAGAGCTGGACCGAGCGGTCGGCGCCGAGCGAGACCGCCTTGTGCAGCGCGCGCACGGCGTTCTCCGGTCCCATCGTCACGGCGACGATCTCCTCGACGTCGGCCTTGCCGCCCTCCTTGATCTGCATGGCGGCCTCGATGGCATGGGTGTCGAAGGGGTTCAGGTTCGTCTCGCCGCTGCGGTCGAGGCGACCCGTGCTCGGATCGACGCGCTTCTCCACGGCGGCGTCCGGAACCTGCTTGACCAGGACGCAAATCTTCACGGGGGCTCCTTCGGGGTCAGGTTCGGCGGCGAGG
>DATHAN010000017.1:0-5172 GCA_035296645.1 Thermoleophilaceae bacterium | reverse complement strand
GGCGCTCCAGGCGCTGGCGTTCGCCGGCGCGCTGGTCGCCCTGCTCGTCGCGCTCGCCTCGCCGATCGAGGAGCTCGGCGAGCGCTACCTGTTCTCGGCGCACATGGTCCAGCACCTGCTGCTCGGCGACATCGCGCCGCTCCTCGTTTTGCTCGCGCTGTCGCGCGTGATCATGCGCCCGGCGACGCGCCGGCTCGTGCGCCTCGAGCGCGCGCTCGGGCGGCTCGCGCACCCCCTCGTCGGGCTCGGCGTTTGGCTCGCCCTGATCTACGCGTGGCACGTCCCTGCGCTGTACGAGGCGGCGCTCGCGAGCCCGCCCCTGCACGCGCTCGAGCACGCCTCGTTCTTCACCGCCGGGGTCGCGCTGTGGTGGCCGCTCGTGCAGCCCGTCCCCATGCGCCGGCGCCTGAGCGGGCTGGGCAGCCTCGCCTACATCGGGGCGGCCAAGGCGGGGCTCGCGGCGCTCGGGCTCTACCTCGTGTGGTCGAGCGCCGTCGCGTACCCGTTCTACGAGGCCGCGCCGCGCATCTGGCGTCTGTCGGCGCGCGAGGACCAGAACGTCGGCGGCGCGATCATGATGGTCGAGCAGTCGCTCGTCCTCTTCGCGTTCTTCGTCCTCATGTTCGTGCGCATGCTGACGCAGTCCGAGGAGGAGGAGCGCCGGCGCGAGCGGCTGGAGGACGCCGCGGCGGCCTGAGGCGGGCGAGCCGCCCGGAGACCTCGTCCCGCCGGCCGCGCCGCGCCAGCAACGGCCGAACGTGGCCGCACCCCGTGGTGGCGGGGGAGGCTCCCGCTAGCATGGCGCGCGCTCTTGGCCGCGCGACCCGGCGACAAGCCCCTCGGAAAGTGGGGAGCGCTGCTCCTCCTGCTCGCGCTCGTCGGCGTGCCCGCGTGCGGGTCGGGCGACAACGTTGTCGACGACGCGAGCCTCCCGTACTCGTTCGCCTACCCGAGCGACTTCGAGGCCGGCGCCCGGGCGGACCGCCGCAGCGCGCTCGACAACCAGACGATCATCGCCAAGGAGAGCGGTCAGAACTTCGTCTCGGCGCAGACCTACCCGCTGCGAGAGCCGGTCAGCCCCGAGCTCGTGCCGCGGATCAACCGCGAAGCCGAAGCGATCGCGCGGCGCATGGGCCGGGTGCGCTCGCGCCGCGAGGTCCGCGTCGACGGCCTCGACGGCGTCACGTTCGAGATGCGCCTGCGGGGCGAGGCGGGCGTCCCCGTTCAAGCGCGCTCGACCTACGCCGGCAAGGGCCGGACGCTCTACTGGATCAACTGCCAGTGGCAGAGCGACCGCGCACCCGTCCTGCGTGCCTGCGACAAGGTGCTACGGACCTTCAGGCCGCGCTGAGGGCGCGCCGAATCAGCGCGGGCGGACGACGAGCGTCCAGTTCGCGCCCTCGACCTTGACGTTCTCGTACTCCCCCGGGCGGAGGTCGACCTCACCACGTCCGCGGCGCGAGTCGACCGAGATACCGGCGCCCGTGGCCGAGAAGGGCTTGCCCTCGGTGTTCGTCCACACGAGCCGCGATCGCCGCTCGACGTTGAACGACAGCGTCGTCCCGCCGGTCCCCGAGAAGGTGCTGACCCCGTTGCCGCCCGAGGTCGACTGCGACGACGTCGACGAGCCGCCGCTCGAGCGCTGGGTGATCGAGCTCGACTGGTCCGAGTCCGATCCGCTCCGCGAGCTCTGCGAGATCGAGCTCGACTCGCTCGAGCCGCCGGCGCCATCTTCCTGCGCCACGTCGCCTTCGGCGGGACGGCTCCCCGACGCCGGCCTTGTCTCCTCTTCCCCCCCGCCGCAGCCTGCCGCGAGCAGCCCGCCGGCGAGCGCCGCGGTCGCGAGCACGGCGAGCTTGGGGTGGTCGCCTGGCACGCCTCCACGGTAGCCGATCGCCCACCGCTCGACCGGCGCTGGACGACTCATCCGGCGAGGACGATCGCGCCCTCCTCCTCGGCCTGGCGGCGCGGCCAGGCGGTCACGGGGCGGCTCAGCCGGCCGAAGCGGTCGCGCGACCATGCGGCGTAGCAAAAGCGCTCGACGCCGCCGGCGGGGTAGAAGCCGAGGTCCACGTGCTCCTGAAAGCTCCCGGGCAGCGCCGGCGGGGAGTTCCACGAGCGCGAGCGGCGCGGCGGACGGGTGGGGCAGCGACCCTCCGCGCGCGCGATGACGATCTCTCTCAGGCTCGCGGACCCCGCGTTGCGCCACTCGAGCGAAACGCCGGTGTCGCCGAGCGCGTGGCTCAGGGTCGGCCGGGCGACGAGGCTCGCCGGCGGCCCCGGGGCGGAAGGCCCGTCGAACCAGGCGGTGACCGGCCGCCGGCTGAGCCTGCCCGAGCGGTCGCGCGACCACACCGCGTAGCACGAGCGCGCGAGCTCGAGCGCGAACGTGGTCTCACCGGGGGCGCCGGGCTCCGCCGGGACGGTCCTCGACTCGCCGTCCGAGGGCTTGCGAGGGCAGCTTCCGCGCGACCGAGCCACGACCGACGAGCGGATCCGCTCGCCGTCGGCGTTCAGCCATCGCACGACCACGCGGCCGGGCCGGGTGGGCGAGGGGAAGACCTCGAGCGCACCGGCCGAGGACAGCGCTTCGGGACCGCCCGGCGAACGCGGCGGCTCGGGCCTCGGCTTCGGCGGGACCCTGGGGCAGAAGCGGCGTCGCGGCGGCCGCGGCTCCCCGCCGTACAGGGCGACCGCCCCGCGGACGTCGTCCTCCTCGACGAGGCCGCAGCGCCACTTGCCGGCCGGCGGCTGCGAGCAGCGCGCGGGCGCGTCGTTGACGATCGTCGAGTTCATGAGCGCGCAGCCCGTGTCATCGTGATCGAGCCTGAGGACGTGGCCGAGCTCGTGGGCGGCGATCAGCGCGACCTTGAAGCGACCGTCCCGGCCGCGGGCCACCGAGGGCGACGGGAGGCTGACGCGCGCATCGCCCGGGCGCGGGCCCCCGCCGTGGAAGGTCGTCTCCGTGCGACCGTCGAAACCCGGTAGGCCGCCGGAGATCACGACCTCGGCCTCGCCACGCGATGCGGACACGAACTCGACCTGCGCGCCACTCGCGTTCCAGGCGCGAACCGCCCGCTCGACCGCCCAGTCGTGCTCGTCCACCGTGTTGAAGTAGGTGATCTGACGGCCGGCCTCGGTGCGCTCGCCGTCGAGCTTGTAGGCGACCGCGCCCGCGGGCACGAGCAACACTAGGGCGACGAGAAGAAGAGAGGTCTTGCGCAGCATGGGCGGGGCGTCGGTCGCGCGCGAGCTTACCGAGCGGCAGGGTCCCGCGGGCCGGTTGGAAAGAACATCGGCACAGAGCGGGGATGCCGTGAGCCGGAACGAAAACGGGGCGCCTGCAGGCGCGCCGCCTCCTTGCTGCTTCTTGGCCGGTGGGCGCTTTACGCGCTCAAGCGACCGCGGCGCTGCGCGGCGAGCAGGCCGATCCCGCCGGCGACCGACAGGCCGCCGAGCAGGGCGAGGGCCCACGCGTCGAAGCCGGTGCGCGCGAGTGACACTCTGGACGCCACCGCCGCCGACACCGCCGACGCCGACGCTGTCGACATCGTTGTCGTCGTCGTCGAAGCGGTCGACGTCACCGCCGCCGACGCCATTGCGGTGAACCGTGGTGGAGCTGTTGAAGTTCTGCTCCTGGTTACACGCGGCGTTCGCGTCACGGCCGGCGTTCTGCTGGATCAGGCACGCTTGGTTACCGGCGTTGCCGCGTCCGCGTCCTGATCGATGTCGCCGTCCTGGTCGTTGCGGCTCGAGACGGTGTCGCCGTCGCCGCTCGGCGTGGTGCCCTGGGCCGCGGCGACCGCCGGAATGGCGGCGGACAGCGCGAGCGCCAGGAGCAGGGTGAGTACCTTGGACATGCGCCTTCCTTCCCTGATGGATGGTTGGATCACAGCTACCGCCGGCCCTGGGGAGCGACCGGTCGAAAGCAGGCCGCTACGTATAGGCGAGGGGCTCGCGGGCGTCAAGGCTTGTGCAGCAAAAAAATCTGAATGCCGTCTAAAGACAGCAGCCGTACGGTGCCAGGAGCGGGTAACGAACCTAAAGCGCTCTGAAATGGCGCTACCGTAGAGGCACTACGGGCAGGAGTATCGCGCGCAGGCGCGAACCCGCCTCGACGTCCGCCGGACGGGCCCCACGGGACCGCGCCGGCGGATTCAGAGTTGCACCAGTGCCGAAGCCGCGGCTACCATGTCGCATCTTGCGGCCCCGACCGAGACGGGAAGCATGACCACTCTTCAGGATCGCCCCGGGCACGAAGGATCCGACGCGGCCGGCCAGGACGCGTATTGCCCCCACTGCGGAACCCACATGCAGTCCAGCGTCGAGCTGCCGTGGCCGGCCGAGCCCGCGCTCTGCCCGAGCTGCCAGCGCTGGGTGGGACGCGGGCGAGCGACATCCGCCTCGGAGGCCTCCGCGCAAGCCGCGGGCGCCGACGCACCCGCAGGTCCGGGCGAGCCACAGGTCTCCGACAGCGCTCCGGGTCGCAAGGGCCGCCGCCGCGGTCGGCCGGGCTCGGCCAAGCGGCGGCGCTCGCGTGAGCGCGCGGCACCCGGCGGGACCGTGGCCGATGAGGCGCCCGCCGGCGCAGAGCCGGTCGCCGCCGCGCCCGCGGCGATCGCGAGCGACGTGGCCACCGACGCGGCCGCGGTGGAGGACGACGGCGCAGGCGCCAACGCGGCCGCCCCCCAGACGGTCGTCGCCGAGGGCGCAACGACCAACGGCGACGAGGGCGCGTCCGCGACCGAGGTCGCCGACGCCGATCCCGAGTCCGAAGCGGGCGCCGCCGGCAACGGAGCGGTGATCGAGGCGCCGGCCGACGATGGCCAGGTCCCCGCGGAGGAGGTCGAAGCACCCGCCCCCGCAGGCGAGTCCGAGGACGCGAGCCCCGAGCACACGGCCCCGGTCCCGGTGCTCGCCGAGGAGCCGAAGGGCCGCCGGCGACTCCCCTTCCTGCGTCGCAAGGCACCCGCCGCCTCCGAGGAGCCGCCGGTCAAGCGCTCCCGGCGCGAGAAGCTCATGCGCGCCGTGCCGATCATGCTGCTCGTGGTCGGCGCGCTGCTGCTCGCCGAGGCGGCGATCACCGTCCTCTGGAAGGAGCCGATCTCCGCGCTGCTGACCGCCAGCGGCCAGGGCGCGCTCGGCGACGACCTCGAGAAGATGGAGGAGCAG
>DATHAN010000016.1:0-9891 GCA_035296645.1 Thermoleophilaceae bacterium | reverse complement strand
GGCTCGAAGGCCGAGGCGATCGTCGACGCGGTTGAGGTCATCCTCTCCGATCCCAAGGTCGACGCGGTGCTGTTCAACATCTTCGGCGGGATCACCCGCTGCGACGAGGTCGCCCGCGGGCTCGTGACCGCCTTCGGGCAGATCGCCGTCACGGTGCCGTTCGTCGTCCGCCTCGACGGGACGAACGACGAGGAGGGCCGGCGGATCATCGCCGAGGCGAACCTCGACGGCGTGCACGTGGAGACGACGATGCTCGGCGCGGCCGCGCGCGGGGTCGAGCTCGCGACCGAGGGCTCGCCCCGTCCGCCCGAGTCGGGCGAGCACCCCGAGCCGGTGGGCGCCGGGACCCCCGGCACCGGCGCGGCCTCGCAGGCCGACGTGTCGGGCACCGACCAGGCCGGCGCCGAGGTGGGCGGAGGCGGCGGAGCGCCGACCGCCCCGGGCGCCGAGCCCACCCGATGAGCATCCTCGTCGGCGGGGAGACGAAGCTCGTGGTCTCGGGGCTGACGGGCCGCGAGGGCAGCTTCCACGGGCTCAACAACCGTCGCTACGGGACCGACCTCGTGGCGGGCGTGACGCCCGGCAAGGGCGGCCAGGACGTCGAGGGCGTGCCGATCTTCAACACGGTGTACGAGGCGGTGGCCGAGACCGGCGCGAACACGAGCATGGTGTTCGTGCCGCCGCGCTTCGCCGCCGACTCGGTGCTCGAGGCCGCCGACGCGGGCGCCGAGCTCGTCGTGTGCATAACCGAGGGCATCCCCGCCCACGACATGCTGCGCGTCTACACGCACCTACGGCGCGGGTCGACGCGGATGATCGGACCGAACTGCCCGGGCGTCCTGGCGCCGGGCAAGGCCAACGTCGGGATCATCCCCGCCCACTTCTTCTCGGAGGGCGGGGTGGGGCTCGTCTCCCGCTCGGGCACGCTGACCTACCAGATCGGCAACGAGCTGGCCCAGCGCGGGTTCGGGAACTCGACGATCGTGGGGATCGGCGGCGACCCGATCGTCGGTTCGTCGTTCATCGACGTGATCGCCCTGTTCGAGGAGGACGACGAGACCGAGCTAATCGTCATGTGCGGCGAGATCGGCGGCGACGAGGAGGAGCGCACCGCCGAGTACATCGCCGCCAACGTGTCGAAGCCGGTCGTCGCCTACATCGCGGGCTTCACCGCGCCGCCCGGCAAGACCATGGGCCACGCCGGAGCGATCGTCTCGGGCTCGAGCGGCACGGCCCAAGCCAAGGCCGAGGCGCTCGAGGCGCAGGGCGTGTGCGTCGGGCGGACCCCGACCGAGGTGGCGGAGGTCGCGGCCGAGCTGTCGGGGGCGGCGGCTTAGTTCTGACGCGACGGCGCTGCCGGCGGGCCTTCGCCGGCACGGGCGGCCGCCCTCGTCAGTCGCCCCAGAAGTCGTGCACCATCTCGGCGTCCCCGGAGCGGTCGGGGCCGAAGGCCAGGAACTCGAGTCCCTCGGGGCCCGCCTCGAACGCACGGGTGGTCTCCGGCGAGACCCGGATCGCATCCATCGCCCCGACCTCCACCACGTCGTCGTCGAGCTTGACGCGACCGCTCCCCGACAGCACGACATAGACCTCCTCGGCCTCGCGGTGGCGGTGGGCGAACGGCTGGCGCTTGCCGGGACGGAGGGCGTGCAGGGAGAGGCCGGTCTCCCGCGCGTCGAGGTCGCGTTGGGGAAAGCGCGACTCCTGCATCTCCGAGAAGCCGTGGCGCGCGGCAGCGTCCTCGACCTCGCGGAGGTTGGTGACGGTGTACGCCTGCGACACGGGGCGAGCATAGGCGCGGGGAGCGCTTGTCCGCTTAGGAGGCGTGACGGCGCCGACCATTGGGTACCATATGGCACGCCATGGCCCGGACGCAGACGCTTGTACAGCTCACCGACGACCTCCTCGCGCTTCTCGACGAGCACGCGGCTCGCGAGCGGCGCTCCCGCTCCGAGCTCGTCCGCGACGCGATCGAGCACTACCTGCGAGCGTCGCGGGACGCGGAGATCGGTCGCGCGATCGTCGCCGGCTACACGTCGCGGCCCCAGGAGGGCGAGTGGTCGGACGTTGCCGCGCGAGAGCTGCTCCGCGATGAGCCGTGGTGAACCGCGGGGAGGTCTGGTGGCTCGAGCACCCCGCGGAGGGCCGGCGGCCCGTGTGCGTGCTGACGCGCCAGGCGGCGATCCCCGTCCTGCGCTCGGTGACCGTGGCGCCGGCGACCCGGACCGTCCGGGGCATACCGACCGAGGTCCCGCTCGACCGCGACGACGGCATGCCGGAGGCTTGCGCGCTCACGCTCGACAACCTCGCCACGGTCCGCAAAGCACTGCTCACCGAGCGAATCACGCGCCTGTCTTCACGGCGCCTCGAGGAGCTGTGCCGGGCGCTCGCGGCGGCGACCGGGTGCTAGGCGCCAACGCGGCCGTCCCTCGCTAGGGTGAGCCTCGTGGCCCCCTCCGAGACGATCTCCTTCGCCCGCGGCGCGCCCTCGCTCGACATCGTCGCGGTCGACGACCTTCGCGCCGCCGCCGCGCGCGCGCTCGAGCGGGACCCCGCGGGCGCGTTCGCCTACGGGACCGCGGCCGGCTACCCGGCGCTCGTCGAGTGGATCGCCGAGCGGCACGCGCTCGCGCCCGAGAACGTGATCGCCACGAACGGGTCGCTCCAGGCCGACGCGTTCCTGTTCCGGCTGCTGCTGGAGCCTGGCGATCAGGTGGTGGTCGAGGCGCCGACCTACGACCGCACGCTGCTCGGCCTGCGGGAGATGGGGGCCGAGATCGTCGCGATCGAGCTCGAGGAAGACGGGCTCGACGTCGACGCGCTCGAGCGGGCCCTGTGCGACGGCGCGCGCCCCAAGCTCGCCCACGTCATCCCCAACTTCCACAACCCCGCGGGCTGCACCCTGTCGCTTGAGAAGCGCCGCCGCCTGCTCGAGCTCGCGGGCGAGCACGGCGTCACGGTGTTCGAGGACGATCCCTACGTCGAGCTCCGCTTCGAGGGCGACGACCTGCCGACGCTGCTCTCGCTCGACGACGACGAGCGCGTGGTCTACGCGTCGTCGTTCTCGAAGACGATCTGCCCCGGGGTCCGGGTCGGGTACCTTGCGGGCCCCGAGAGCACGATCGCCGCGGTCCGCCGGATGGCGACGAACACGTACATCTCGCCGAGCATGATCTCGCAGGCGACCGTCGCGGAGTTCTGCCGCTCCGGGGCGATCGAGCGCTCGATCGAGTGCGTGAAGGACGCGCTGCACGCGCGGCGCGATGCGCTCGCGGGGGCGCTCGAGCGCGAGCTTCCCGACGCGCGCTTCGTCCTGCCGCAGGGCGGCTACTTCATGTGGATCGACCTGCCCGAGGGAACCGACGGCGAGGCCCTCTTCCACGCGGCGTCCGAGCGCGAGGTCGCGCTCGTCAAGGGCACCGACTTCATGCTCGAGGGGGGCGAGAATTCGCTGCGCATCTCTTACTCGGGTGTGACCGTCGAGCAGATCGAGGAGGGCGTCCGGCGGCTGGCCGAGGCGTACGCGGAGGCGGGACAAGGCTCAGCGGCCCGGTCGTTGGCGTCTTAGCCGCTCCGCGCGCGGCCACCACCCTCCAATCCGGCCGAGTACCGTTTCGAACGATGGCTGCCTGGACCGACGAGCGCCTCGACACACTGGCCGCCTCGTTGCGGCCTCTCCCGGCCGAGGTGGCGAAGGTAACCGAGGCCGTCGCGCGCCTGACCGAGGAAACGCGCTCACTGCGACGCGATCTGACGCAGGAGACGCGCTCGCTGCGGCAGGACCTCACTGAGGAGACGAGCTCGCTACGCCGTGACCTCACGGAGGAGACGCGCTCGCTGCGGCACGACATGACCGCCCTCCGCCAGGATCTCTCGGCTTCCCAGCGCCAGATCGCGCAGATCGGCTGGCTCTTGGCCTTCGCTCTGCTCGGGACGATCGCGGCGCTCGTGGTCGCGCTTCTTTGAGGCGTGGCGAGCACGGACGCGCTACCGAGAAGTAGGCTGCCCACATGGCGCGGGATCGAGTCGTGCTTCGCAGCGACGACGGCAGGGAGGTCGACCTCGGCGACGAGCAAGGCGTACGTGTAGCAAGGGGCGAAATCGTGGGCTTGACAGGCGGCAGCAGCAGCCTCGGCCGCTGGAGCTATCTGTGGGATCAGGGTCGTCGCTCGCTGGCCGACCGGCGAGCCGATCTCTGACGAACTCTTCGACTCGATCTCCGACGAGGCAGCCGACTTCCAAGCCGCGCTCGGAGACGACCTGAGCGAGGAGGCAAACGAGCTGTTGAGTCGCCTCGCCGACGCGGACGCTCAGGCCTCCTCGTAGCAGTCGCGCACCGCTTTGTAGCGGCTCATCGGGATGCCCTGCGCGGCTCACGAAGGAGCGAGTCCTGCCCTGATCTCTTCCCCTCCGAAGGGCAGGCCAAGGTTGGCGAAGCGGTATTCGCCCTTGCTCTGCGACCCGTCGGCCTTCGTCAGGCGGAACCGGTGCTCCTGCGTGATGTGTCGCTTCATCACTCGCTCGAACACCGCGCCGCAGAAGATGACGTACTCACGGCGGCGAGCGGTGATGACGCTCATGAGGCGCTCGTAGTGAGGCTGCAGAAGGCCCTCCGTCAGCCCGCGCGCTGAGAAGGCGTCCGACCCGTACGGGATGAGCTCGAGCTGCAGCTTGCGGTCGAAGACGCGCTCGAGGTTCGTGAAGCGATTCTCCTCCCTATGTTCCTCGACGAAGTCGATGACTCCGAAGGGCTCGAGGAACCGGATCTGCTTGCGGACAAACTGCGACCGGTGGATGCGGGAGGAGTCCGGCCCGTACATTCGCGCCCCGAAGTGCCGGCAGATGTCGAAGTACTCTTCGAACGACTCGAAGGGGAGAGACGGCGCCGGCTCGTTGGAGGTGACGTCCTTCTGCTTCGGGTTGAGATGGACGAGCACGAAGAGGCGTCGAGGTCGCCGGTGAAGAAGAGCGGCGGCTCGTTGTGGTTGAAGTGCTCGCCCGTAGCCGACGCCAGCTCCTTGGCCGTGGCCATGCTCCCCGTCTCGAGTAGCTCTCCCAGGTCACGCCGCACTTCGTTGAACAGGCGGGGGTAGCGCTTCGAGCAGTCCTCGATCTCCCGGTGGGTTTGCGCAGTGACCTTCGGTTCCCACGGCCAGGCTGCCGCGCTCGGACGGACCTCGGTCATGGCGGGAGTATCGACGGGAGCGCGGCGGAGGTCGAGTCGGCGAGCTATCGGGTACCCCGCGGGGCTGAGCACTTCACGGCACCGCCGGGCGCGCGGGGTGGGTGCCCGGCACTCGGAAGAAGCACGAAAAGCAGCCCCCGCGCAGGCCGCCGCCGGCTGGATCTAACGACGACGCCCGTTAGCGTCCGTACCGATCCCGCGACAGCACGAGCTGCTCGGGCAGCGCGGTGCGCGGCGGGGGCGAGGGATCGGCGATCACCGACACCGTCTCAGCGACGCTCCGGGTCACCGTGTGACGACCTTCGGTCGACTCCACGGTCACCTCCTCTGGCCCCGACTCGGCGACCCGGCCGCCGAGGCCGGGATGGAGGCCCGCGTCCTTCAGGTAGTGGAGCAGGTCCTCGGCCTCGTTCTCGAAGCGGAGGATGGTCACGCGGGCGCCCTCCTCGACGTCGGCGAGCGGCACCCCTTGCTCGCGCGCGCCCTCGCCGATCGGGTGGCCGTGGGGGCATGTGCGTGCGTTGCCGATCGCGGCGAGCATGCGCTCCTCGAGCACCGGCGACATCGCGTGCTCGAGGCGCTCGGCCTCCTCGTGGACCTCGTCCCAAGGTATGCCGAGGACGTCGGTGAGGAAGCGCTCGATCAGTCGGTGGCGGCGGACGACATCGGCCGCGTGCTCGTGCCCGGAGTCGGTGAAGTCGAGCGTGCGGTCGGGATTGCGGCGCACGTAGCCGTCGGCCTCGAGGCGGCCGAGCATCTCGTGGACGGTCGGGGCCGAGAGCTGCATGGCCCGGGCGATGTTCGCCCCGGTGATCGGAAGGCGCGCCTCACGCAGCCAGAACATCGTCTGGAGGTACTCCTCCTCGGCGACCGTCACCTGCTCGTGCGACAAGGGTCGATCCCTTCCGTCGTGGCCTCGTCGAACGATCGTAGCCCTGGCGCCGACTACGATGGCGCGCCGTGGAGATCGAGCCCGGCTCACGCGCTCTCGTCACCGGCGCCTCGCGCGGGATCGGCCGCGCGCTGAGCGCGGAGCTCGCTCGCCGGGGCTGCGCGGTCGGCCTGGTCGCCCGCTCCGAGGAGGAGCTGAGCGAGGTCGCCGCGTCGCTCCCGGGCGGGGGACACGAGGCGCTGCCGGCCGACGTCGGCGATCGCGACGAGGTCGAGGCGGCGATCGAGCGCTTCGCCGAGGTCGACGTCGTCGTGGCGAATGCGGGCGTCGCCGACTACGGGCCGTTCCGCGACATGGACCTCGAGCTCGTCGAGCGGATGACGCGCGTCAACTGGCTCGGAACCGTCTACACGGTGCGAGCCGCGCTGTCCGGGATGCTCGCCCGGCGGCGCGGACACCTGGTGATCGTCTCCTCGGGCGCGGCGCTGCGGACCTTCCCGCAGGCCGCGGTCTACGGGGCGACGAAGGCCGCCCAGCGCGGGTTCGCCGAGGCGCTGTGGCACGAGCTCGCGGGCACCGGTGTGTTCGTCACGATCGTCTATCCGGGCGAGGTCCGCACAGAGCTCCACGGCCACGAGCGCGCGGCGCTGCCCGCCTGGCGCGACATCGCCGAAGAAGCCGACCCCGCGGCGCTCGCGCGCCGGGTCGTCGAGGCGATCGAGCACGACGAGCGCGCCGTCTACTACCCGTCGCAAGTGCGCGCCCTGCGTGCTGTCCACGGCCTCTCGCCGCGCCTCGCCGACCTCGCGATCCGGCGCCTGCGCGGCATCACCGCCGCCCCCCGCGCCGGATGAGCCTGCCCCTCGCCGAGCCGGTCGTGCCGCAGCTCGCGCGCTCGGCCAAGGACCTGCCGACCGGCGACGGATGGTGCTACGAGCCCAAGTGGGACGGCTTCCGGACGATCGTCTTCCGCGACGGCGATGACGTGCGGCTCCAGAGCCGCGGCGGCAAGCCCATGAACCGCTACTTCCCCGAGGTCGTGGAGCACGTGGCCGAGCTCGGGCCCGAGCGCCTCGTGCTCGACGGCGAGCTGATCATCGCGGTCGAGGGCGTGCAGGAGTTCGACCTCCTCTCGCAGCGGATCCATCCGGCCGCCTCGCGCGTCGAGCGCCTGGCGAGCGAGACGCCGGCGGCGCTCGTGGCCTTCGACCTGCTGGCCGAGGGCGACGAGGCGCTGCTCGAGCTCCCGTACCGCGCGCGCCGCGAGCGGCTCGTGGCGGCGGTGGGCGGCGGCGAGGGGCCGGTGGCGCTGACTCCGGTGACCGACGACGCTCACGCCGCGCGCACCTGGCTCACCGGCCAGTCGGAAGGCGTGATCGCCAAGGAGGCCGACGCGCCGTATCGACCGGGCGAGCGCACCGGCATGGTCAAGGTCAAGCGCATCCGCACGGCCGACTGCGTGGTCAAGGCGTTCCGCTTCGGCAAGCACGAGGGCACGGTCGGATCGCTCATCCTCGGACTCTACGACGAGGGCGGCGAGCTGCGCGAGGTCGGCCACGTCTCGGGCTTCAAGGCGGCGGAGAAGCGCGAGCTCGTCGCCAAGCTCGAGCCCTACCGCACCCACGAGCGCGGCTCGGGCGAGCCGAGCCGGTGGAAGTCGGACGAGGAGCTCGTGTGGGAGGGGCTGCGCCCCGAGCTCGTCGTCGAGGTCGGCTTCGACCACATCACGGGCCACCGCATCCGCCACGGGGCGAAGTTCGTGCGCTGGCGCGAGGACAAGGCGCCGGAGGAGTGCACGATCGACCAGCTCCGGGGCTAGCGGCGGCGCCGCCGGCGGCGCGGCCGAGCGGACGGCCACCTCGACCGAGTCCACTCGTCACACGGTCACGCGCCGCCAGCGTCCGGACCGCAACCAGCCCGCCGAGGCGGCCAGCCCGAGCGCCGCCGAGAGCGGGAGCAACGCCCAGACGAGCGGCAGGTCGTCCACGCCGAGCACGAGCACGACGAGCGCGGTCAGGCCGACGAGGGCGCCGCTCACCATCACCTCGATCACGAAGCCGGCGCCCGTGTCGCCCGTGCCGAAGACCGCGGCGAGCCCCAGCTTGGCGGCGACCACGGCGAGCATGCCGACGGCGAGCACGCGTAGGGCGGGCGCCGTGCCGGCGAGCGCGCCCGCGTCGTTCGTGAAGATCGCCAGCACCGCCTCGGGAACGCGAGCGTCGCCACGAGCAGCGGCAGCGTGACCATGTAGGCCGCGCGGGAGACCGAGCGCATCAAGTCCCCAAAGCGCGCCGACGCGCTCCGGCCGAGCGAGGTCGAGACCATCGTGTACGCGGTCTCGGCGAACGCCTGTGATGGGATCAGCAGGAGCGCGCACGCCGGCCAAGCCGAAGATCAGCGTCGCGCTCAGAACGAGGTTGACGACTACGAGTACCGTCGTCGCCCACACGAGGATGCGCGTGCGTCCGAGGCCGACCCACAGCTACCCGAGGACCAGGTTGAGCGCGAACGGGACGACGGCCCAGCTCCCGAACCGGATGAAGTCCTCGACGGCGCGGGCGACCTCGCCGGAGGAGATGAGGCGCTCGCCGAGCGGGCCCGACGCGAATCGAAGCGCCACGGCGAGCTCGACCGACACGACGAGCACGAGTCCCGCGGTCCGCGCGAACGTGGGCCCGATCGCGCGGTCGCGCTGCTCGCCGACCCGGCGCGCCACCACGATCTGCATCGCCTCGGCGAGTCCCGACGGCCGGCACGATCGCCAGGTCGATCACCGCGTCGATCGGCCCGATCGCGGCGAGCTCGGCCGTGCCGACCCGCCCGAGCAGAGCGGTGTCGGTGAACTGGATCAGCGTCTCGACGACCTCGGCGAAGAGGACGGGCAGCGCGATCGCCCACACGGCGCGCGTGAGCCCCGGCGGGCGGCCCGCCGGTGCCGCCGCCGAGCTCGTGTCAGCTCGGGCGCTCAGACAAGCCGGAAGGCGTAGGAGTAACGGTTGAGGTGCATGACCATGCAGGACAGCCGAGCGCCGCCCTTCATGTACTCGCCGAGGTTGAAGTAGGCGACCTCCATGGCGTGCTCGACCGCGACGTCCTCGAGCTTGCGGTTCTTCTCCACCTCCCTACCTGTAGTCATCGGTCCCCGCGCGCAGCTGGTGCAGTTGCGAGCCGTTGAGGATAGTGTTCGCGAGCCGCACCGAGTTGCAGATGCCGGAGTAGCACTCGTCGACGCCGACGTCGATCACGTTCGTGTGCCGCTCGAGCTGCGCGACCTCCTCGGGCTCGAACATCTCCGTACACACCAGCGTGTCCTCCCGGGTGAGCGGGAAGATCGAGCAGTCGAGGTGGTTAGAGGTGGGGGTCGGTCTCGGCGCACCTTGACGATGCGCATGTCGAACTCGCGCTCCATCCACTCGTAGGCCTCAAGCTCCGAGCGCAGCCCGTAGCCGCGACGTAGACGTTGTCGTGGAGGTGCTTGAGGTCGGCCTCCCCCTCGAACCGGTGCGGCGAGAAGTGGACGGGGTAGCCCATCGACTCGAAGAACGGCTCGCCGACCTCCGGCTCGCCGCGGCGCGCGCCAGGGGGGCCGGGCGCGACCCGGGAGGCCCGGAATCCGTCGAGGCAGTCGCTACGGGCTGGAACGCGCACGACCAGGCCGGGTTGGAAGGAACGTGGTCGGGCCGCCCTCGGCGGGCGAGGGTGCGTCCGAGGCGAGCGCGAGGTGGTCGCGCGCCGTCGCCTGGGCACAATACGCGCGTGCCGGAGCTCGAGGTGAGGCGCGCCGACGTCACGATGCTCGAGGTGGACGCGATCG
>DATHAN010000015.1:0-9741 GCA_035296645.1 Thermoleophilaceae bacterium | reverse complement strand
CCCGACCCGAGAGCTCGCGAGCCAGATCGTCGAGGAGATCACGCCCGTCGCCCACGCGCGGGCGCTTTCGGTCGCCGCGGTCTACGGAGGGGCCGGCATCGAGCGCCAGCGCAAGCTCGCGGGCCGCGCCCACATCGTGGTTGCGACGCCCGGACGCCTCGAGGACCTCATCGCCCGCCGCGAGCTCGACCTCGGAAAGGTCCGGATGCTTGTGCTCGACGAGGCAGACCGGATGCTCGACATGGGCTTTCGCCCGCCCGTCGACCGGATCGTCGCCCAGGTTCCCCGCCGGCGCCAGACGCTGTTCTTCTCCGCGACCCTCGAGGGCGAGGTCAACGACCTCGCGACGGCGTACACGACCGACGCGCGGACACATGCGCACGCCGCCCGGCGCGAGCGGGGCGCGCATGTCAGGCATCGCTTCGTCCCCGTGGCCCCCGACGCGAAGGTAGACGCGCTTGTTCGCGAGCTGCGCGGAGACGAGCGGGGGCTCACGCTCGTCTTCGTGCGCACGAAGCGCGGCGCCGACCGCCTCGTCAAGCGGCTGAGGGCTCGCGACATCGAGGCGGCCGCGATGCACGGCGACAAGTCGCAACCGCAGCGCGAGAAGGCACTCGCCCGCTTCGGGTCCGGGCGCGTCGACACGCTCGTCGCCACGGATGTCGCGGCGCGCGGTCTCGACGTTGACCACATCACGCACGTCATCAACTTCGACCCGCCCGCCGATCGCGACGGTTACGTCCATCGTGTCGGCCGGACGGGCCGGGCGGGACGACGAGGCGTAGGGGTCACGTTCGTCGGGCCCGACCAGGCAGCCGACATGCACGAGATCGCGAGCGGGCTGTCGCTCGGGGATGAGTTCGACCGGTCCGGCCTCGTCTCGCCGCGCTCTTCTCCACAAGGCGGCCGTCGTCGAAGCGGCTCGTCGCGCCGGCGACGGCCGATTGCCCGTGCTCACTGACGGCCGCCCGACCTCCCGGTTCGCGGATCTGCCCACGGTGAGCCGATGAGCCACGCCGAGTCGTCCGGCGAGCCGATCACTCAGGAGGGAGTCGTGGCGCTCCAGGCGGAGATCGAGGAGCTCGAGGGCCCTCGTCGGCGCGAGCTCGCGACCCGCATCAAGGCGGCGCGCGAGCTCGGCGATCTCAAGGAGAACGCCGAGTACCACATCGCCAAGGGTGACCAGGCGCACCTCGAGACGAAGATCAAGCGGCTGCGCGAGCGCCTGCGCGACGCGGTCGTGGTCGAGACGACCGTCGACACGGAGACCTTCACCTTCGGGCGTACCGCCGAGGTCGTCGACGAGGCGACCGGGAGAACGCAGCGTTGGACGCTCGTCGGCTCCACCGAGGCCGACCTGACGCTCGGCCGGCTCTCCGTCGAGTCGCCGGTCGGGCGCGCGTTGAGGGACCGCGATGTCGGGGAAACCGTCTCGATCGACGCGCCGGGCGGCGCGCGGCGGTTTCGTATCGACAAGCTCCTGGACTGACGCGGCTTTCAGCCGCGAGTCACGCTGTCCTCCCAGGGAACGAGCAATCAGCCGAGGCTGGGCGCCGTGAGCGTCACCACGGCTCGTGCGTGTCCCGTCGCTCGACGTAGAAGTCGTGGACGTTCGTGAAGCGGCCGACCGTCCGTCCCCAGCGGTCGAGCTCGCCCTGCTTGAACCGCTCGAGCCTAACCGAGTCCTCCTCTGACTTCACCGTCCATGGCCCCTCTTCGTCGGCCTCCCGCTGAAGGTTGACTGGTTCGTCCACCTCGGTCGTCGTTCTCACGTCTCCTCCTGCCCCTCTGTGGTGGCTGGGCGTCGAGGGAAGAGAGGGAGACCGACGGCGTCTGAGCGCCTACGTTAACAGTGCTAGCGTCGCCGGGACGCAGCGCATGGGCTTCTCGCCCCTCCTTCCCGGCGCGGCGACCTGCTTCAGGAGGGAGCTGGAGGAGGCTCACCATGGCGAGCAGGAACCTCGCTCGCGACGAGAGCGGAGAGCATCACGATGCGCAGGTGCGCCTGGAAGATGCGCGCGAGAGTCGCGACGCCACGGGAGACGAGCGGAGGCGGCAAGGAGGCTGGGCCGCGACGACTTCGAGGAACCAGTCGCGCTGCGGGCCCCCGACGAGCAGGTGTCAAGTCCGCGAGGCGTCGAGGAAGTGGATCGAGCGGGACTACTAGTCCCGGTCCCTCGACCGCCGCTGGGCGGACCTTGGCGAATGCTGCGATAGTTCCTCGCCCACACTCGCTCGCAGGGCTCGCCCTCTCTGCCTTTCGCGCGACGCACTGAGAGGGGCAGGAAGGTGACGGAGATGCCAAAGAGACTCGACTTCCCGTTGGGAGGCAACCGTCGCAAGCTTGAGCGACAGCAGGCGGATCGCGAGCTCTCGGAGCGCAGGCGCAAGCTTGGCCGCGTGGCCGAGGCGTTCGAGCGGCGCTCGAGCTCGCGCGCCCGCTCGGACAGGTCCTGGCGTCGGGCGCTCACCTCGGGGCGCGCCCCATTTCCGCGAAGTCGCGAGCGACCGCGGACCGACGGCGACTACACATCCGGGATAGAAGCGTGACGCAACCAGCATCGACACGGCTGAGGAGGAAGCGATGAGCATCTTGAGACAGGTCATGAACCGTTTCGCCGGGGGCGCCGGTTCGGCGCGTGGCCGTCGCCACGCGCGTGGAGGTCATGTCGGGCGGGGGGCGCCCCGCCATGGCGGAGCCCGCGGCTCCACGGGCGCCCGCCTCGGCGCGATGGCCGAGCGTTTCCTCCGCCGCCGTTAGACCGCCTCAGGCGGTCCAAACCCGGCGCACGCGAAGAGCGCCGAGGGCGTTCGACGAGAAGCGCTCGCTCACCGTGCTAGCGTCCCCAGCGTTCGGCCGGGTCTGATCGGCTCGGCAAGGAAGTGTGAGTGCTCGCAGGTCGTTGTTAGCAGCCGCCTCCGCGTACCAGCACCAAGCCGTGGAGGAACACATGGCCACCGGAACCGTCAAGTGGTTCAGCGACGACAAGGGCTTCGGCTTCATCACGCCGGACGAGGGCTCGAAGGATCTCTTCGTCCACCACACCGGCATCGCCGGGGAGGGCTTTCGCTCCCTCACCGAGGGCGCCCAGGTCTCCTACGACGCCGAGTCGGGCGAGAAGGGCCCGAAGGCAGTCAACGTCCAGCCGGTCTGAGGCTCATCGCTGTGGGCGCCGCCACGCGCGGCGCCCAGCGCGAAGGCAAGAGCGCGGTGCCTTGAGCTAGGACCGCGGTCGACGACTAGCGCTACGGCACCCGTGAGGACCGGGGCGGCCGAGCACCCAGCGCAGCGGCGAGCGTCGCGAGGTCGTCGGCGAACCTTTGGCGCTCTGCGCGCCGTGTCTGGTCGTCCGGGCTGCGGAGGATGGCGGAGGGATGCACGGTGGCGGTCACGAGCGGCGCGAGCTCAGACTCGATCAGCTGACCTCTGGCCGAGCCGATGCGAAAGCCCGGCCCGAGTAACGCCTTGCCCGCGGTCGCGCCGAGGATGGCTAGAGCCTCCGGTTTGACCTGGAGGAGCTCCTCCTGGAGCCACGGCCGGCATGCCTCGACCTCGAAGCGCTTCGGCGTCTGGTGCATCCGGCGGGCGCCGCGGCGCTCGAACTTGAAGTGCTTGACCACGTTCGTAATGTAGACGTCGCGTCGCTCGATCCCAACCGCCTCGAGCGCGCGGTCGAGCTCTCGCCCGGCCGGCCCGACGAACGGCCTGCCCGCGCGATCCTCGCGATCGCCTGGCATCTCGCTGACCAGCATCATGCGTGAGCGCTTGAGCCCCTCGCCGAAGACCGTCTGCGTGGCATCGCGCCACAGGTGGCACCCGCGGCAGCCCGCCGCAGCCTCCCGCAGGCTCTTCAGAGTCGGGCGCTCGGGCAGGAACGGGGTCGCGTCGTTGGGCTCCTGACCAGCCATGGTGTGACCGCTACCCCGAGCAGTGGCCCCAGAACCACGGCTCGGACGTCCCTTCGCGCGAGGCGCTACCCCGTCCGCTCCCTTCGCGCCGTGGCGGCGGCCGAGAACGTTTCGGAACGAATGCTGCGAGGCGTGTCGGAGTCTCGAGTCGCCGCGATGACGCCGAGCGCCTCGACCAGCGTGAAGAAGGCACGAGCATACGGCGAGTCCTCGGTGCGGGCCCTCACCTCGCCCCAGTCGACCGCCTCCCGGAGCGAACGAGCGATTTGGAGCAGTTGCGCGAGGTCGAGCGAGTGCTCGTTGAGCGCAAGCAGCTTCGTCGACACCACGTCATCGATCGCGGCGACCTGCATCGGGACGGACATCACCGTGAGCTCGTCGCCGCGCCCGAGGACCTCGTCGGTCACCGGCACGCCGGCTGGGCGGAAGAGCAAGTCGATGAGGATGTCATCGTCCCATGCCTTGTACAGCCAGCCCTCCGGAGGACGTTCCGTCGGCATGCCGGCCTTGGCGAGCGCGCTGAGGGCTCGCTCGGCATCGTCGGGCTTGACGCAGAAGTCGACGTCCTTGGTGACGAGCGGAGGACCACCGCGTGCCCAGCAAGCCATGCTTCCGCACAGAAGGAAGGGAACCTCGGCTTCCCGCAGAGCGGCGGCGGCCTTCTTGAGCGTGTCGCCCAAGACTTCGGGGGAGTGCGTCCCTGGAGCCGCCTCGGGAACCGCATGTTCGCGAGGATGCATGGCTTCTCCAATCCAGATCGCGCTGGGGAGTTGATGGCACTCGGAACCCGACTCCGGATCCTCTCGTGGAACATATTCCACGGGCGGGACGATCCGCCCAGCCCCGACCTCTTCACGTGGCGCTCCCAGCTCCTCGGTGTCACCGAGACGGACGCCACCCACGCGCAGGTCAACCGCCCCCTCGAGCGGGAGTTCGCCGACAGGCTGGCGGCCTACGCGTGGGACGTAGCCCTCCTCCAGGAGGCGCCACCGCATTGGCTTCGGCCGCTCGCTCACGGCGCGGGTGCTACCGGGGCCGCGTCTGCTCTCACGGCGCGCAACTGGGGCGCGCCGCTGCGACGGTGGATCGCCGAGCGCAACCCCGACGTCATGGGCTCGTGGGAGGGAGGATCGAACCAGCTGCTCGTACGTCCGCCCTGGCGGATCGCCGAGACGCGCAGGCTCACGCTCGCGCGGAGACCAGAGCGGCGGCGCATGCTCTGGGTCCGGCTGCATGGTCCAGGCGGGGCAGAGCTGGCCGTGGCGAATGTCCACCTCACGTCCTGGGACTCGCCGAAGGCAGGGCGGGAGGCGCTTCGTGCCGCCGAGCATGCCGTTATGTGGGCCCACGAGGACCCGCTCGTCCTCGGCGGCGACTTCAACGCTCCGGACACATACCCCGAGCTGTGCGAGCGCTTCGCGTTGGCCCCGCAGCCCGAGCCGAATACCATCGAGCACCTGCTCGGTCGCCGGCTCGAGGTCCTCGAGCCCCCGCGCGCCCTCCCTCCTGGTGCGCGCGAGCTCGCCGGACCGGGCGGGCGACTTCTCAGACTTTCAGACCATTCGCCGATCGTCGCTTGCTTCGGCTCCGAGCCGTCGAGCCCTTAGCACGGCGTTCCTCACCATCGCGCCGCATCCAGCCTGCGCCCAGCGGCGAGCGTTGCAACATGCTGCGACATCACTACTCTGGGACATGCCGCAACATGTCTTCGGTCCAGCACTCACTCGAGCTCATCCTGGCGCGCAATCTCGTCGAGAACATCTCCATTCCCGCCTTCGTTCTCGACCCCGACGGAGTGCTCGCCTTCTTCAACGAGAGCGCGGCGGAGATCATCGGGAGCCGGTTCGAGGAGATCGGTCCTCTGAGCCAAGACGAGTGGCGCTTCGAGCTAAGCCACGAGGGGCACGAGGAGCAGACCCCGTGGAACACGGAGTCGATCTCCGCCGCGCTGCGTGAGGGCCGTCCGGCGCACGAGCGCTTCCACCTTCGGTGCAGGGACGACGAGCGCGTCGAGGTCGAGGCGAGCATCCTTCCGCTGGCCGGACCGCAGGGAATCTGCGGCGGCCTGCTGGCGTTCTGGCCCGTGACGGACGCCGATTGACATGCGCGTCGAGCTCCTCGGCGTAAGAGGGTCGGTGCCGGTGCCCGGAGAGTCGACCGCCCGGTACGGAGGCAATACCGCGTGCGTGCGAACGACGCTCTCGGACGGCACGACGCTGATCCTCGATGCGGGCACGGGGATCCGTGCGCTCGATGTTCGGCCGGAGAGCGGAGAGATACACATCCTCGTCACGCACCTCCACCTCGACCACATTCAGGGGTTGCTCTTCTTTGCCCCCTTCTTCGATTCAGAGGCCGAGATCGTGGTCTGGGGGCCGCCGCCGGAGACCCCTCCGCTGCGCGACATGCTCGCGCGTTACCTCTCGAGTCCGCTCTCTCCGATCGAGATCCGGGAGCTTCCGGCGCGCGTGAGCTTTCGCGCGTTCCCGCTCGAGGGGTGCTCGATCGGTTCCGCAACCGTGCAAGCCGCGCGCGTCCTCCACCGCGGCGTCACGCTCGGCTACCGGATCGATGACGGCGCGGCCTCGGTCTGCTACCTGCCCGATCACGAGCCGGCACTCGGGAAGCCGCTCGCGAGCGCCGAGGACCAATGGATCTCAGGCCTCGCTCTCGCGCGCGACGCGTCGCTCCTCATCCACGACGGCCAGTTCAGCGATGAGGCGTACTCCGCCCACGTCGGCTGGGGGCACTCGAGCGTCAGTGACGCGCTTCTCTTCGCCCTGAGGGCGGAGGCTGACAGGGTCCTTCTCTTTCATCACGATCCGGCGCACGCCGACGATCGGCTCGACGCACTCGGCGAGTGGGCGGCCGAGTACTGGGACAGCTGCGGCGGCGGCCCCGGCGCGGTGGCGTTGGCTCAAGAGGGCCGGACCCTCGACGTCCCGGGTCCCTCTACCGCGATCGAGCAGGAACGTCAGAGTCCCTCTCTGGCCTGAACGAGGCGCCGCGCATAGCCGGGACGCTCGTCTAGCCGTTCTCCGCGCCCTTGGCGCGGCTCAGGGCTGACTCGGCCACCTCTCGCATCCGCTTCAGCTCGCGGAGCTTGCTCAGGCTGAACGGGCGGGACCCACCCATCCGGGCGGCGTAGAGACGGTGGCGGTCGCGGTGGTAGCGAGCCTGCATCTCGAGCTCGGCGAGGTGCTTCGCTCGAGCTGTGTCCGCGTGATGTTCTCTCAACCTTCCTCCCTCTACTTGGCGATTCGCGCGGGAGGAAGAGAGGACAGACCTAGCGAGCGACTTGGGCAGACCGTACCACGCCATTTTCCCACTCCACTGACGGTGGACGTAGACTCGACGCCGACCCCGCCCACGCCGGAGGATCCATGCAAGCCGTGGTCATGCACGACACCGGAGATCCCGACGTCCTGCAGCTCGAGGAAGTCGAGCCGCCCGAGCCGGACGACGGCGAGGTGCTGGTCAGGGTCCGCGCTGGATCCGTGAACCCGATGGACTGGAAGTACCGGCGCGGTCTCGTTACCAGACAGCTCCCGGCGGTGCTTGGCAGTGACGTCTCCGGGATCGTCGAGGCCTCGCGCGCCGATGGCTTCTCCGAGGGAGACGAGGTGTTCGGTCTCGCCGCGAGTGGCGGCTACGCCGAGCTCGCCACCGCCGCCCCCTCCGCGATCGCGAGGAAGCCCTCCGACGTGAGCCACGAGCACGCGGCGGCGATCCCGGTCGCGGGGCTCACCGCGTGGCAGGCGCTTTTCGACCGCGGCGGGCTCGAGTCCGGGCAGACCGTGCTGATCGCGGGCGCCGCGGGCGGGGTTGGGCATTTCGCCGTGCAGTTCGCGAAGCAAGCTGGCGTGCAGACCATCGGAACGGGGTCGTCGCGCAACCGCGACTTCGTGCTCGGCCTCGGCGTCGACGAGTACGTCGACTACACGCAGCAGGATGTCGCCGCGGTGGTGAGCGGAGTCGACGTCGCGTTCGACACCGTGGGCGGGGCGACGACGGAGTTGCTCCTGCCGACCGTACGCGAGGGAGGGATCATCGTGACCATCGCTGCCGCGCCCCCGGAGCAGGCCGCGCGGGAGCGTGGGGTGCGCGCTGAGCTGCTCGTGATGAGCCGGAGCTCGGAGGAGCTGGCTCGGATCGCCGAGCTGGTGGCGGCGGGTGACGTCCGGGTGGAGGTGGCCGAGGTGCTTCCGCTCACCGAGATCCGACGTGCGCACGAGCTCAGCGAGTCGGGGCACACCCGCGGGAAGATCGTCCTCAGCGTGGGGACGTAGGTCAGCGCCAGGTTCGAGAGCGCGCAGACTGTTGTCGCGCCTCGGGGAAGGTGACCATCCGCCCCCGAGTCTCGTCCCAGAGCTTGAGCCGCACCGCCCGCAGCCCGTCCCCGAGCGAGAGCGTCGGCACGTCACCGAGCCACGGGTTCTCGTCGTGCGCGCGCTGAAGGTTGTAGTTGGGGATGCGGGCGCTCAGGTGGTGGACGTGGTGGAGCCCGATGTTGCCGGTGAAGAACTGGAGTACCTTCGGGAGCTTCAGGTAGGAGCTTCCGCGCAGCCCCGCGTCGACGTAGCTCCACTCCTCGGAGCGCTGCCAGTAGGCGTCCTCGAACTGATGCTGGACGTAGAAGAGCCAGACCCCCGCCGACCCGGCGAGCAGGGCACTCGGCCCCCAGACAAGCAGGTACTCGCGCCAGCCCACCAGCCAGCAGAGCAGACCGACGACCACAGCGAGGACGACGTTCGTCGTGATCACGCTGCGACGAATGCGCGCACGCGCCGAGCGAGATACGAGGCGAGGCTGGATGAGCATCGCGAAGATCGGTCCGAGACCGAACATGACGAGCGGGTTGCGGAAGAGGCGATAGCCAAGGCGCCGAGGCCACGCCAGCCTTCTGTACTCGGCGACAGTCAGCGTGGGAACGTCGCCGACCCCTCGCCGGTCGAGGTCCCCGGAGGTCCCGTGGTGGACAAGGTGGTCGTGCCTCCAACTCTGGAACGAGGAGTGGACGGTCAGCCCGAGGGCCATGCCCACCCAGGCGTTGGCGCGCCTTGACGGGAGGAACGAGCCATGGGTGCAGTCGTGGAAGACGATGTAGGTCCGCAGCAGAAAGCCCGCGGTGGGAACCGACAGCGCTAGCACGAGGAGGTAGGAGAAGTCGAGCAGGAGATACATCACGACCACGAGGCCCAGGTAGGGGGCCACCGAGGTCGCGAGATCGAGCAGACTCCGGCCGAGACGCGGTCGGGCATATGGATCGAGCGACGCCCGCCACGAAGGACGCTCCGCGCGGGGTGCTTGGCCCGGCGTTGCTTGATGGACCGTTGCGGCCTCGCTCATCGTCTCCCCCATCGTCGGGTTGAGTGCTCCACCACGGCGACGGAGCGTCGCGACCCATCCTAAGAGTCGGAGAGCGCGTTGTCACTATCGGGAGCTGACCGCCAACGGGCGGGGTTGGAGCGCAGGGGAGCAGGGTGCCGCCGGGCGTGAGAGCGAGGCCGGTCGCGGTGTCGGGGCTCACGCACCGGCCCGAGCGCTGGGACGCGATCCTAGCGGGGCTCGTCGGGCGCTGAGCGACCGAACCCCCAGGAGACCTCGAACAAACGTCCAACGTCGCCGAAGGGTCTGCGTTGACATATGCAGAGGGGGAGGCGCTCCCGCGGGGGAGTCGCTTGGTCGTCGCCTTCCGAGAAGAGTGCCTGTGGGAGGGGCCTCGGACCGATAGGAGGTCTCTATGCAGCGCAGGACACGACGGGCGGCAGGAGCCGCGGCCCTGACGCTCGGTTTGATGGTCCCGGCGGCACCCGCCTTCGCCATCTCCGA
>DATHAN010000014.1:0-3432 GCA_035296645.1 Thermoleophilaceae bacterium | reverse complement strand
GGGCTCACCTTCCATCCGTGGTTCAGCTTCGCCGTCGCGATCAACGTCGCCATCATCGTGGTCGCGCTGGGCTGACACCGGGCGCAGCGGGGCTCGCTCCCTCGGCGGGCCGCGTCCGACCGTTGCTCTCGACCCTGTGCGCCCGCCGGCGGACGCCGTGGTTGACGGCTCGCGGCGCGGGTATGCCCGGAAGCGTGCAAGCGCCCGCCCTCCTCTCACGCGATCCGCTGACGATCTACGTCAACGACCATCTCGCCGGCGCGGCGTTCGGACGGGAGCTCGCGGCGAGGGCGCTGGCCGAGAACCGGGCAACGGACTTCGAGGCTCCGCTCGCCGAGCTCCTCGGTGCGATCGAGGAGGACCTGCGGACCGCCGAGGCGATCCGCGAGCGGCTCGGCGCCCCGCGCGACCGTGTCAAGGTCGCCGCCGGCTGGACGGCCGAGAAGCTCGGACGCCTCAAGCCGAACGGCCGGCTCACCGGCTACTCCGCATTGAGTCGGCTGCTCGAGCTCGAGGCGCTCACCGGGGGAATCCAGGCGAAGCGCTCCCTGTGGCGGGCGCTGAGCGAGCTCGCCCCCCACGACGCCCGTTTCGACGGCGAGGAGCTCGACCGGCTGGTCGCGCGCGCCGACGAACAGCTCGAGCAGGTCGCCTCGCTGCACGCACGGGCGGCGCGGCTCGCCCTGGGCGCCGGCTGACCGTCGGCGGCGCCGCGGTGCGGCGGCGCGGCAACCCGTTTGCCGGGCCGCCCGCGGGGTATCGACGGAGCGAACGGGCTGCCGCGGGTCGAGAAGGGGAGCATGGACGACCAGAGAGACGAGAGCCGGGAGGGGCAGGGCGCGGGCGCCGACGAGGCGGCCGCTGCGCCGCACCGGGAGCGGACGACGATGGATGACGAGCTCCCGCCGACCGACGACGCGCTCATCCAGCACGAGGCGGAGGCCGCCGCGGCCGAGGCCGCGCACGTCGGCGGCCCGCCGCACCCGGCCGGTAGCGACGAGGCCGCCCGACCGCTCGAGGAGTCCGGCGAGGGCGTCGCCGAGGGCTACGAGGACGCCGAGCGCGAGCTCGTGGAGCAGGCCACCCACGGCGAGGACCGCTGGGTGCCCGAGCCGTTCCCCTCGGAGGGTGGCGAGGATCGGCTGTCGGGGGAGGAGGGCGACCGCGAGCCCCAGGAGCTCGTCCCCGAGGCGGCCGCCGACCGGGTCCAGCCGAGCTACTCGGATCCCGACGCGATCGCGCCGACCGAGCAGAGGACGGACACCCGCGAGGACCCGCCCGAGCCCGACGAAGCGTCGTTCGCGCCGGACGAGTAGAGGCGTTTGGGCGCGAGCGCCCCCTAGACGAACTGAAGCAGCACGGTGTAGAGCGCCGCCCCGAGCAGGAAGGGCACGAACTGCGCGCGCTGCTCGCCCGGCAGCTCCTCCTTGAGCACGTTGAGGATCACCCCGCCCGCGACGAACGCGAGCAGCAGGGCGATCGCGCGCTCGGGGACCTCCGTCGCGAGGCCGAGCGCCAACCCGGCCAGCACCGCGCCGGCGACGAGCCACCGGCCCACGCGGTGGTAGACCTGCTTGTGGTGCTCCCGCAGGCTCCCGTCGTTGATCACGAAGTGCACGCCGAGCGCCACCGTGTAGAGGACCAGCGCGTCGAGCGTCCTCAGCTCCCCGTCCACTAGCAGGTAGCCGATGATCGCGTTGTACACGGTGAACGATCCGATGCTGAGCCAGAAAGCGCCCGCCCCGGTGGCGGCGTCCCCGTCGCCCTCTCGCCGCTGGTGACGGCTCATGCGCGAGTGCTTCTCGATCCCATAGAACAGGGCGAGGCCGAAGAGGGCGAGCAGGTACACGTGGTCCTCGAGGAAGGGGAGAAACGGGGTCTCGCCGGGGCCTACATCGCCTTCGACGGTCTGTTGGCCCTTTGCGAGCTCGGGAAGGAGGTACGCGAACACATACGCCACCGACATCCCGCCCGCGACCGAGAGCCAGCGGCTGCGCGGGATGCGGTTGAGGAACCGCAGCCGCCCGCTGAGCACGTGCACGGCGGCCAGCGCGATGGCAGCAGCGACGTACGCGGCGACGGGCTCGCGCGACATGGCGGCCCGGTGCCCGCGACCTCCGGGGTGCGGCCTTACGGCGCCCCGAGCGCCGAGTCGACCTCGCGGTGGTAGCGCTGACCGACCTTACCCCCACCGATGGCCGCGAGCACGGTCACGACGATCACCAGCACGAGCGTGATCAGCGCGCCGATCCCGAACGACCCGGCGCTCGGGACGGTCGGCAGGTTGAGCTGAGCGAGCAGGTTGAACTGGGAGCCGAGGATCGCGCCCGCGACCGCCAGCAGGATCGTGATCACGAGCCCGATGATCCACACGCCGAGTCCCTGACGGCCGCCGTCGAAGCGTGACATGCGGCCCGCCACGTAGCCACCCGCGAAGTAGGCGATCGCCAGAACGATCAGGAGGACGATGCCCCCGACGATCCCGATCGTCCCCGCCGCGCCGACGGCCTGGCGCCCACTGCCGATCGAGCTCCCGGCGATCGGCCCGCCGATCGCGCCGGAGAGCGCGAGCAGCAGCACCGCCACGCCGGTCGCCACGAGCCAACCGAAGAACGCCGACCCCCAGTTGAAGCCGCCGAACCTGTCCTTCGCGTGCGCTCGGTCGTGGCCCGCCTCTCCGTCGGCCATGTCGTCTCCTCTCTTCTCGCCTTCGCGTACCGCCGTCTGTCTCGCGGCGGAACTTCGACATTCTTCTCCGCAAGCCTCCCGTCCACGGTCCCTCGAGGGCATGGGTCAACTGCCGGGCCGTAAGAGCGCGTCGCGCGCGAGCAAGGCTCGCCCTCTTGAGTCGAGGGCAAGTCGCGTGTAGCTTGAAGGGGTACCGGCCTCGTCCGAAAGAGGAGCCCGACATGGCCCTCGCCTCCCAATCACGCTCTTCCAATGTGACCGCCCGGCTGCGGCGTCGGCAGCTCCGCCGGCTGTCCGCCGAGCTCGCGCGGCTCGAGACCGCGGCCAAGGCGGCACGCGGGGAGCGGCAGCGGCTCGAGCACGCGAGCGCGGTCGAGGCCGGCGGGCACGGTCCGGACGCCGGGCTGTCCGCGCAGAGCGAGGAAGGGCTCGGGGCGGAGGCCGCCGACGCGCCGGCGGACGGCGCCTCCCGCGCCGATCAGCTGCTCGCTGCGGCCCGCCGGCGCGAGCAGGCGCTCCGCATCGCCATCGGCGACTGCCGCGCGGAGATTTTCAAGGCGCTCGTGCGGGGCGGCCGGTGGGAGCGTGACTGAACGCCGGCGGCGGGTAGAGGTTGCTCGATGAGGCTCGAGGGCATTCACCACATCACGGCGATCACGGGCGACGCGCCGCGCAACGTCGACTTCTATACGCGCGTGCTCGGCCTGCGCATGGTCAAGCAGACGGTCAACCAGGACGACCCGA
>DATHAN010000013.1:0-8463 GCA_035296645.1 Thermoleophilaceae bacterium | reverse complement strand
CATGGCCTGGCGGTCGGGGGTCGGCGCCTGCTCGCGGAACCCGAGCACCTTGGCGTGCGCCTCGTCGGTGACGGCGAGGATGGGTGTCGAGCCGTCGGTGGTCATGGGGAGCGGGCGCGCTCCGCCTACGATAGCGGGGTGACCCGCGTCCTCCTCGTGCTGCCCTCGGGCACCTACAAGGCGCCCGACTTCATGGCCGCGGCGCGGGCCGTGGGCGCCGAGGTCGTCGTTGCGTCCGATCGCCGTCAGGCGCTGTCGGGCATGCTCACCGAACGCGCGGTCACGCTGCGGCTGCACGACCCCGACGACGCAGTCGAGCGGATCGTTCGCCTCGCCGAGCGCGCGCAGCTCGACGCCGTGGTGGCCGCCGACGACGCGGGCGTGCTCGTCGCCGCGCACGCCTGCGAGCGGCTCGGCCTGCGCGGCAACCCGCCGGCCGCCGCCGCCCGGACCCGCGACAAGGCGTCGATGCGCGCGGCGCTCGGCGCCGCAGGGATTCCTCAGCCCGCCTACGTCATCGCCGACCCGGGAGCCGACGTGGCGGCGCTGGCCGCCGAGGTCGGCCCTCCGTGCGTCGTCAAGCCGCTCGCGCTGTCGGCGAGCCGCGGGGTCATCCGGGCCGACGATCCCGCGGCCGCGGCGCGCGCCGCCGAGCGCGTCCGCGCGATCCTCGCGGAGGCGGGCTGCGACCCCGAGGACGAGCGCCTGCTCGTCGAGCGGTACGTGCCCGGCGCCGAGATCGCAGTCGAGGCGCTCGTGCGCGACGGTCAGCTCGAGCCGCTCGCGATCTTCGACAAGCCCGACCCGCTCGAGGGCCCGTTCTTCGAGGAAACGCTCCTGGTCACGCCGTCCCGCCTCGAGGATGGGTTCCGGCGGGAGGTCGAGCGGACGGCCGCGGCGGCGGCCGCGACGCTCGAGCTGCGCGCGGGGCCGGTGCACGCCGAGCTGCGGGTGACGCCGGAGGGGCGCGTCCTCGTCCTCGAGCTCGCGGCGCGCACGATCGGCGGGCTATGCGCGCGCGCGCTGCGCTTCGGGCTCGGGTCGTCGCTCGAGGAGCTCGTGTTGCGCGACGCCCTCGGCCTGCCGCTCGCCGGGCTCCGGCGCGAGGAAGCGGCGGCCGGGGTGATGATGCTGCCGATCTCCCGGGCCGGCGTCCTCGAGGAGGTGCGCGGCGCCGAGCGCGCGCGCGCGGTCCCCGGGATCGCCGGGCTCGAGCTGTCGATCGCACCGGGCCGCCCGGTGCGGACCCTCCCCGAAGGCGACCGTTATCTCGGCTTCCTGTTCGCGCGCGGCGCGCGACCGGCGCAGGTTGAGCGCGCGCTTCGCGCCGCGCACGCGGAGCTCGAGGTGCGGATAGCCGAGACTCCGGGCGAGGTCGCGCCGGCCCGCGACGCCGCATGAGGGCGCTGCTCGTCTCGACGTACGAGCTCGGCCACCAGCCGCTCGGGGTCGCCTCGCCGGCTGCCGCCCTGCTCGCCGCGGGACAGGACGTGCGCTGCCTCGACCTGTCGGTCGAGCCCTGGCGCCCGGAGCTCGTCGACTGGGCCGAGGCGGTGGCCTTCTCGGTGCCGATGCACACCGCGATGCGGCTTGCGCTGCGCGCCGCGCGGGCGATCCGGCGACGGCGACCCGAGCTGCCGATCTGCCTCTACGGGCTGTACGCGCCGGTCAGCCGCGACTTGACGGTCGGCGCGGTCGCCGACCGGGTGATCGCCGGGGAGTACGAGCCGGCGCTCGTCGCCTGGCTCGACGGGCTCGCCGCGGGCTCGCAGGGACCGGGGCGCTACACGCTCGAGCTCGAGCGCACCGGCTTCGAACTGCCCGCGCGGCACCTGCTCCCGCCGCTCGAGCGCTACGCCCACGTCGCGTTCGACGGCGAGGAGCGGCCGGTCGGCTACGTCGAGACCACCCACGGCTGCCGCCACCGCTGCCGCCACTGTCCGCTGCCCGCGGTCTACGACGGGGCGCTGCGCGTGGTTGGCCGTGACGCGGTGCTCGCCGACGTCGAGCAGCTCGTGGCCATGGGCGCGCGCCACATCACCTTCGGCGATCCCGACTTCCTCAACGGGCCGGGCCACTCGCTGCGGATCGTCCGCGCGCTCCACGCGCACTTCCCCGAGCTCACTTTCGATTGCACGGTCAAGGTCGAGCACGTCCTCGACCACGCCGGGATGTGGCCGGAGCTCGCCGCGAGCGGTTGCCTGTTCGTCGTCACCGCGGTCGAGCTCCTGAACGACGAGATCCTCGCGCGCCTCGACAAGGGTCACACCGCAGCCGGGGCGGCCGCCGCGGTCGAGCTGCTGCGCAGGCACGGGATCGAGCCGCGCCCGACCTTCCTCCCGTTCACGCCCTGGACGACGCTCGACGACGTGCTCGACCTGCTCGATTTCATCGTGCGGCACGACCTGGTCGGCAACGTCGACCCGGTGCAGTACTCGCTGCGCCTGCTGCTGCCGGAGGGGTCGCTGCTGCTCGACGCCGCCGACCCGGTCCTGCGCGAGGCCCTCGGACCCTACGACGACGAGCGGCTCACGTACACGTGGCGCTCGGCCGACCCCATGGTCGACCTGCTCCAGGCCCGGCTCGCCGAGCTCGTGGAGGGCAGTGTCGCCGCGGGCGAGCCGGCGGCCGAGGCGTTCGCCGGCGTGCGCGCCGCCGTGCTCGAGGTCGCGGGAACCGGCGTCGAGGAGGAGCTCGCCATCCCCGCCGGCTCGACGGAGGGCCGCCCGCGGCTCACCGAGCCCTGGTTCTGCTGAGCTGAGCCCACCGAGGGCCAGTTGGGTTCTCTGGACGAAGGCTAGGAGGGAGAGCGCTCGACGGCGCGCCGCCCCTCGGGGGCGAGGCCCCCGGGCTGGACCGGCTCGCCCGGCGCCTCGTCGGAGATGCCGAGCCCGGCGGTGATCACGAAGAAGGCGCGTGCGTACGGCGACTCGCTCGTGCGCTCGCGGAGGGCGTCCCAGTCGATCTGCTCGCGCACCGAGCGCGCGATGTCGAGGAGCGGCTCATAGTCGAGGTAGTGTTCGTGCATGGCGAGCAGCTTGGCGGTGAGCACGTCCTCGACCTGCATGACCGGGATCGTCACGCCGAGGACGTCGAGGTTGTCGCTGCGCTCGAAGAGCGCGTCGTCGACGGTCAGGCCCATCGGGTGGTAGATCAGGTCGACGAGCACGTTCCCGTCCCATGCCTTGAGCAGCCACTCTTCGGGCGGCCGCTCGGGCTCGAGGCCCGCTTCGACGAGGGCGTCGAGCGCGCGCTCGGCGTGGTCGGGGCGGACCATGTAGTCGACGTCGTGGGCCGAGGCGGGGCCGCCCCGCGCCCAGCACGCCACGCCTCCCGACAGCAGGAAGTCGACCTCGGCGTGCTTGAGGGCGGCCGCCGTCTTCTTGAGCGTCACCTGGATCTCGTCGAAGGTCGCCTCCCCTGCCGTCATCGGGGCGACCGTACCCGAGCGGGAGCGGCGGCCGCATCGCGAGCGTTCGCCCGGCACCATCCGGGTAGTCGAAGCCGCGATGCCGACCGAGCCCCCGCCCGACGACCCTCCGCCGCCCGCCCTGCGCGTGGCCGCGGCCGGCGACGTCCACTGCTCGCCCGTAAACCGCGACGCGACGCGGGCGACCTTCGCCGGCCTGGACGGTCGCGCCGACCTGCTCCTGCTCGCCGGCGACCTGACGACCCACGGCGAGCCTGCCGAGGCAGCGGTGCTCGCCGAGGTGTGCGAGCCGCTCACGATCCCCATCTTCGCCGTGCTCGGCAACCACGACCACCACGGCGGGCGCGGCCACGAGCTGGGCGCCGTGCTCGCCGAGGGCGCGGTGACCCTGCTCGAGCGCGGGTCGGCCACCTGCCGCGTGCGCGACGTCGAGGTCGGGGTCGCCGGGACCAAGGGCTTCGTCGGCGGCTTCGACGGCTCGTTCCTGCCCGACTTCGGCGAGCCGCTCCTGCGCGAGGTGTACGCGGAGTGCGGGCGCGAGGTCGAGGCGCTCGAGCACGGGCTCGCGGCGATCGCCGGCTGCGACCTGCGGATCGCCCTGCTTCACTACGCGCCCACGCCGGCCACCCTTCAGGGCGAGCCGCCGGGGATCTTCGCCTTCCTCGGGTCCGGACGCCTCGCCGAGCCGATCGCCCGTCACCGCCCCGATCTCGTGCTCCACGGGCACGCGCACGCGGGGACGGTCGAGGGGACGATCGAAGGGGTGCCGGTGTTCAACGTCTCGGTCCCCGTGATTCAACGCGACTTCTGGCTGTTCGAGCACCCCGGCGCACACCGCCCCGAACGCGAGGGCCTGCGCGTCCGCACGGCCTGACTCGCGGCGGTGCGGCGGCGCGGCGCCCGAACGCCCTAGACCTCGACGCCCTGCCCGGCCAACCAGCCGGCCACGGCCTCCGGCGGCTCGCCGCCATCGAACTCCGCGCGCGCGGCGAGCCGCAGCAGGTCCTCGCGCGGCTCGTCGACCTCGTCGCGGCGGAAGGCGAGGTACGTCGTGACCGCGGCGGCCATGGTCACCGCCGGGACGTCGCCCTCGGGGTCGAAGGAGCGGCGCGCCTCCTCGACCCGGTCGCTCAGGTCGGCCACCGCGGTGATTGGCTCGTCGGCGTCCTCGAGGAAGGCGACGAGCTCGCCCACCTCGGGCTCCTCGTTGTGCGGGTCGACCGCCTCGGCCGCGCGATGGACGGCCTGGGCGAGGGTCAGCGCTTCGGGGTTGGGGGTCATCGTCTCCTGGCTCGGGTCGGGCGTATCCCTACCCGCGAGCCCGCGCACCGATGCCTCGTCGCCTCCGACCGCCTCGGGACCGACGGCGGGCGCCCCCGAGCCAAGGAGCCGCCTCCCCGGCCTACTCGAAGTCGGGGACCTCGTGCGGGCCCACGCATGCCACCGCCGGGGCCCCCGAGACGCCGCGGGCGACCTCGCGCACGCCCTCGGGAGTCACCTCGTCGAGCGCGCCGATCGACTCCTCGGGCGAGGCGATCTCGCCGAACGTCACCTTCTGTGCCGCGGCGCGCGCGGCGACCGCGGTGGTGCCCTCGAGCGCCAGCACCGTCGAGCCGGCGGCGTAGGCGCGCGCCCGCTCGATCTCCTCCGGCTTCGGGCCGTCCTCGGCGAGCTCGGCGACGATCTCGCGGATGCGGCGGTAGGCCTCGACGCACTTGGCGGAGTCGAGGCCCGAGGCGACCTCGACACTCGCCGAGTCGGCGTGCGACGACGCGACCGCGCGAATCGCGTAGCAGAGCCCTCGCTGCTCGCGGATCTCGTCGAACAGGCGCGAACCCATCGATCCCCCGAGCAGCGCCGTGTACACGGCGAGGGTCGCGCGCTGGCGCAGCTCGCCCGGGTCGATCGGCGCGCGCCAGTGGAGGCGAAGGTGCGACTGGTTCGTTTCGCGCGCGTCGACGAGGATGCGCCGCTCGAAGCCCGGCGCCGGCTCGATGCCGTCGTGATCGGGGCGGGCGGGAAAGCGCTCGAACAGCTCGGCGAGGCGTGCCTCGTCGACGCCGGACAGGTCGCCCGCGAGGAACGCGCCGCCGGGCCCGGTGGCCCACCGCCGCTCGCGGAAGGCGAGGATGGCGTTGGGCCCGAACGACTCGAGATGGTCGGCCGGGCCGAGGACCGGCCGCCCGAGCGGGTGGTCGCCGTACGCCGCCCGGTCGAGCAGCTTGCTCGCCACGCTCGCCGGCTGGTCGTTCGAGCGGTTGATCTCCTGGATGACCACGCCGCGCTCGCGCTCGAGCTCGCGGGCGTCGAGACGCGCCTTTCCAACGAAGTCGGTGAGCAGGTCGGCGGCGTCCATCACCGCCTCCGCCCGGCACGTGACGTGGAAGGCGACTGCGTCGTGCGAGGTGTACGCGTTGAGCTGCGCGCCGAGTCGCTCGGCGGTCTGGTTGACCTCGCGGTAGGTGGGGTAGAGCTCGCCGCCCTTGAACACGAGGTGCTCGAGGAAGTGCGCCATCCCGTTCTCCTCGGCGCGCTCCGTCCGGGCGCCGGCGTCGAAGGCCACGAGCACGGTGGCCGCGCGCGTCCCCGGCATGCGCAGCGACACGAGCGGGAGCCCGTTTCCGAGGACCGTGTCGCGCACCTCGATCACGGGGGAGAGGGTAGGCGGTGACGGTGACCGGCGAGCAGCGTCGTGGAGGATGCGGACATCCGCGCGCCGATCTATGCTGCCGCGCGAATGGCAGCCGCTGGGCCACCTCCAGGACGCGGGCGCGAGCTCGAGCGCGAGCGTGCGTGGGAGGGCGACGATCCCGAGCGCGCCGCCCTCCTCGAGCAGCTCACGACGACGCGGCGGTGGGCGTACTTCGCCACGTTCCTCGCCTTCCTCGGGGCGGCCGGCGCCGCGGTGGCGATCGCCTTCGCGCTCCAGGACGACGGAGGTCGCTCGGGCGCCTCACGCTCGTCGGTGCGATCGCTCCAGGAGGACGTCGCGCGCCTCGAGGACCAGGTGAGCTCGGGGCGCTCGTCCGCGCAGGACGCCGAGAGCTCGGCCGAGTCGCTCGCGAGCCGCGTCGAGGAGCTCGAGCAGGACGTGTCGAGCGCGCAGGGGCCCGACCAGAGCACGCAACGCGAGCTCGACGGGCTTCGCCAGGACCTCGACGACCTCCAGCAGGAGGTCGCCGAGCTCCGCCAGGACGGCGGCTCGGGCGGCTCGTCTCCCTGAGCCCCGCGCGCGGGGGGCCTCTGCGGCGCGCGGCACGCGCGCGGGCACCGCGACGTGCGCCGCCAACTGCGCGACACTGACGGGCGTGGCGGGACAGCAGCCCCGCATGATCCACCTCGGGTACGGCAAGTACGTGCGCGCCGACCGCGTGTACGCGCTCGTCCCGCTCGAGGCGTCCGACAGGGGTGACGGACGCCGCACGTATGTGCACGTCGAGGGGGTGCCCGAGCCGCTCGTCGCGTCGCGCTCGGAGCGCGCGATCCTCGCCGACCTCGAGGCCGCCCTCGCCGAGGCCGCCGGGCGCCCGCGCCGGCGCACCCGCGGCTTGCGCGAGCAGGAGGGCCTGTTCTAGGGTCGGCGGCGATGGAGGACCAGGCGCGGATCGCGTTCGTCACCGGCGGCTCGGGCTTCATCGGCGGACGGCTCATCGAGCGGCTGCGGGGCGACGGCTACGCGGTGCGGGCGCTTGCGCGATCCGACCGTTCCGCCTCCGCCGTGGAGCAGAGGGGCGCGGAGCCCGTCCGCGGGGACCTCGACGACCCCTCCGCGATCGAGGCCGGCGCACGCGGATGTCGCGTGGCGTTCCACCTCGCCGCGGCGCTCGGCACCTGGGGCGAGCGAGAGTGGTTCGAGCGGATCAACGTGCAGGGCACCGAGAACGTGTTGAACGCCTGCGCCCGTGCCGGCGTCGAGCGGTTCGTCCATTGCAGCACGGAGGCCGTCCTGCTCGCCGGCGAGCCGCTCACGCGCGCCGACGAGGGCACGCCGCGCCGCCCCGATTCGTCCTCGCTCTACTCGGCCACCAAGGCGCGCGCCGAGGAGGTAGTCGAGCGGGCGAGCCGCGACCGCCTCGCGGCGACGATCGTCCGTCCCCGCTTCGTATGGGGGCGTGGAGACACGACCCTCCTGCCCGTGCTCGCCGAGCAGGCACGCTCGGGCCGGCTGCGGTGGGTCGGCGGCGGGCGACATCTGACCTCGACCACCCACGTCGACAACGCGGCCCACGGCCTGATGCTCGCCGCGGCCGGCGGCGCCGCCGGCGAGATCTACTTCGTCACCGACGGCGAGCCCGTCGTCTTCCGCGACTTCGTGTCGGAGCTTCTGCGCACGCAGGGCGTCGCTCCGCCGACCCGTAGCGTGCCGGCGCCCGTCGCCCGGTCGCTCGCGTCCGGCTCGGAGCTGGCGTGGCGGATCCTCCCCCTCCGGGGCGAGCCGCCGCTCACGCGCTTCGCGTACTGGTTCGCCTCGCAGGAGTGCACGCTCGACGACTCGAAGGCTCGGGGCGAGCTCGGTTACTCTCCGGTCACGACCCGCGAACAGGGGCTCGCCGACCTGCGCGAGCGGCCGCCGGGTACGTAGACTGCGAGCCGAACCGGACGGGAGGAGCAGGATGGGGATTAATCTGGCCACGCTGCTGACCGAGACCGCCGAGCGCCACGGCGAGCGCACGGCGCTCAAGCTCGACGACGCCGAAGTCAGCTACGGCTTCCTCGCCGAAGGCAGCGCGCGGATCGCCGGTCTGCTCAGGGAGCGCGGCTTCGAGCGCGGCGACCGCGTGGGGATCATGCTCCCCAACGTCCCCTACTTCGCGTTCATCTACTACGGGATCCTGCGCGCGGGCGGCATCGTCGTCCCGATGAACCCCCTCCTCAAGGGCCGCGAGGTGCGGTTCTACCTCGAGGACCCGGGCGCCAAGATCCTCTTCGCCTGGCACGGCTTCGCGGAGGCCGCGGACGAGGGCGCGTCGAACGCGGGCGCCGACTTCATCCAGGTCGAGCCCGGCGAGTTCGAGAACCTCGTCCAGCACGCC
>DATHAN010000012.1:0-10488 GCA_035296645.1 Thermoleophilaceae bacterium | reverse complement strand
GGCAGAGGGCGCCGTCGCACGCGACGCGACCGAGCGCGGCGCGCAGCGCGTCGAGGTTCCCGACGTGCAGGCCACCGGAGTCGATCGAGCGCACGCAGCGCGAGACGATCGCCACCTTCGCCGCGGCCTGGAGCACGAGCGGGTAGAGCACCTCACGGGCGGCCTCGGTGTGCTGCTTCGAGTCGTTGAGCCGCGCGAGGGCGCGACGGTCGGACAGCGTGAGCCGCTCGAGGTCGAAGAGGACGGCGGCGGCGACGAGCGGCCCGGCCAGGCACCCCCGGCCCGCCTCGTCGGCCCCGGCGACGAACCGCCGGCCGAGCGCGCGGTCGAAGGCGAACAGCCGGCGCGCGGCTCCGTTCGTGCGTACCCGCCGCCGGCGTCCCGGCTGCGCCGCGACGGCGTCGCTCACGATGCGCCCTGGATCCGGGTCGGTGCGGATGTGGATGCACCGCCGCCGCCGGGCGGCGCGCTACAGCGGCCCGAAGCGATCGGGCGGCCAGTAGGTGAAGAACGCCCGGCCGATGATCCACTGCTCGGGCACGGGGCCCCACTCGCGGCTGTCGGCGCTCTGCCCACGGTTGTCGCCCATCATAAAAAAGTGACCCGGCGGAATCCGGATCGCCTTCGGCAGGTCGCAGATCGGACAGCTCGCGTCGGGCCGGGCGTAAGGCTCCCGCTGGCGCCTGCCGTTCACGTACACGCGCCCGTCGATGACCTTGAGCCGGTCGCCGGGCACGGCGACCACGCGCTTGATGAAGTTGGTCTTCGAGCGCTCGTCCGTGGGCTGGACGCACGCCTGGTCGGTCGGGGTGCCGAGATCGCCGCACGAGCCCTGGTCGGCCCCCGAGGGCGGATGGAAGACCACGATGTCGCCGCGGCCGGGCTTGGCGAACCTGGTCGTGACCCGGTCGACCAGCACCCGCTGGCCGACCGCGAGCGTCGGCACCATCGACTCGCTCGGGATGCGGAACGGCTTGACGAGGAACGCCTGGATCCCGAGCGCGAGGGCGATCGCCACGACGACGATCGAGATCGTCTCCGTGAGGGGGTTCTTCGCCCGCGCGCGCCTGCCGGCCACCGCCACTAGCCGGCGCTCCGTGGACCGCTCACGCCGCGCCGCCGCCCGAGGCGGTCGCGGCCCCGGGCGCGCTCACGACGTCGTGTCCTCGCCTTCGCGCTCGTCCGGCGCGACCGCGCCGGCGTCCTGCTCGCCGGGGCCGCCGCCGGCATCGGCGTCGGCCGCGTTCGCGGCGTCGGCCTCCCCCGCCTCGGCGTCCCCGGCATCGATGTCCCCGGCGTCGACGTCTCCGGCGTCCACGGGGCCCGCCGTCTCGGCCCCGGCCGCCTCCGGCGCGACCCCGCCTCCGTCGACCGGCACGCTCGCCTCCGGGCGGGCGTGCTGGCGCTCGCGCACGCGCGCGCGCCGCCCGACCCGTCCGCGCAGGTAGTAGAGCTTCGCGCGCCGGACGTCGCCGCGGGCCGCCACCTCGATGCGCTCGATCTTGGGCGAGTGCACGGGAAACGTTCGCTCGACCCCGACGCCGAAGGACTGCTTGCGCACGGTGAACGTCTCGCGCGCGCCCGACCCCTGGCGCTTAATCACGACGCCCTCGAAGACCTGCGTCCTCCGCCGCGTGCCCTCGATCACCTGGAAGTGGACGCGCGCCCGGTCCCCCGGGTCGAAGGCGGGGCGCTCGCGCAGCTGCTCCCGCTCGAGGGTGTCGATGATCGTGCTCATCACGGAGAGAGCGCGCCCGCCCGGATCCGGGCACGGCGCGCGCGCAGGGATGGTAGCGCGCAGCCTCGGGCGCCCGGCGGGGTACGCGGGCTCGGGGTCAGCGCTCGAGCGCCGCGTGCCGTTCCCGGCTGCGGTCGCGCCTCCACTCACGCACACGGGCGTGGTCACCGGAGATCAGCACGTCGGGAACGCGGTGTCCGCGCCACTCGGCCGGGCGCGTGTAGTGCGGGTACTCGGGGGCGCCCTCGAGCGCCGGGCTGAACGACTCCTCGACTGCGCTCTCACCGTGACCGAGCGACCCTGGGAGCTTGCGCAGAACCGCGTCGCAGATCACCATCGCCGCGAGCTCGCCACCCGACAGCACGTACGGCCCGATCGAGTCCACGTCCGAGGCGAGGTGCTCGTGCACGCGCTCGTCGAAGCCCTCGTAGCGGCCGCAGAGGAGCGTGAGCCCGGGCTCTGCGGCGAGCTCGGTGGCGAGCGCGTCGTCGAAGCGACGGCCCCCCGCGGCGAGCGCGATCACCCGCCGCTGCCCGGGCAGCTCGACCGGGTCGGCGCCGTAGCGGGCGCGCAGGGCGGCCTCGACGACATCGACCCGGATCACCATCCCCGCGCCGCCGCCGTAGGGAGCGTCGTCGACCTTCCCCGCCGGGAGTGGCGTCGCCGCGCGCAGGTCGACGGGCGACAGCACGTGGCCGAGCCCCTCGGCATTGCGGACGTGACGCTGCTCGCGCAGCCAGTCGAACCACCCGGGGAACAGCGTGAAGACTTCGATGTTCATCGCGGCCCGCGCTCTTCGCCCTCGAGGCCGAGGAAGCGGCGGTCGACCTCGATCACGCGCGCCGCCGAGTCGATGCGCCGGATCGCGTCGGAGACGAGCGGCACGAGCACCCTCCCCTCTCCCACCTCGAGCACGTCGCACGAGCTGCCGGCGAGCACCCGGCGGACCTCCCCCACTCCCTCGACCCGCGCGCCGACGAGGTCGTCGACGAGCCACTCCTCCGGCGCTAGCGGGGCCGCGGGCTCGGGCACCAGCAGGCGCTCCCCGCGCAGCGCGGCCGCTCCCGGCCGGTCGGTCACGCGGCTCAGGCGGAGGAGCGGCCGCTCCGCGGTGCCGGCACGACGCTCGACACGCGCGCGGCGTCCCGCCACGGTGACGTCGGCGCCCTCGCACAGGGGGTCGCGAGCGCCGGGGGGGTCGCCAGACGATCCCACGAGCGCGCCCTCGACCCAGAAGCTCCCGTCGCGGCTGTGCGGCGCGCCGACCCGCCCGACGGCTACGAGACGTCCCTCGGCGGTCAATCCAGGACGTCGACGATCACGCGGCGCCCGCCTCGCGTCGCCGCGGCGCGCACGAGCTGGCGGAGCGCGCCGATCGTGCGACCGCCGCGCCCGATGACCTGGCCGACGTCGTCCTCGGCGACCGTCAGCTCGAGCACGAGCGTGCCGTCGTCCTCCTCGAACTGCTGGACCGACACCGCCCCCGGATCGTCGACGAGCGCCCGGGCGAGGAACTCGAGCAGCTCGACCACGGCGGCTAGCCGCCGCCGCCCGCCGTCGCGCGCTCGGAGGCTTGCTCGTCGACCTCGCCTGCCGCGTCGGCGGGCGCGGCGTCGGCCACGGCGGGGCCTTCCTCGCCGGCGTCGGGCTCGGTCGGGGCCTCATCCGTGGTCTCGGGCTCGTCAGGTGGTGCCTCGGAGGCCGCGGGCGACTCGCCGCCCCCGCCGGACTCCTCACCCTCAGCCGCAGCAGAGCTCGCTGGCTCCGCGGATGCCCCACCCGCACCGCCGCCCGCCGCGGCTCCTCCATCCCGCGTCGCCCGCTCGGGCGGCGCGTCGCGCTCGGTCGCGCGCAGCAGGCTGCGCACCGTCTCCGAGGGCTGCGCCCCCCGCGCGATCCAGTGATCGATCCGCTCCCGGTCGAGGACGATCTCGGACGGCTGGCGCTGGGGGTTGTAGCGCCCGACGGTCTCGAGCACGCGGCCGTCGCGCTTCGAGCGGCCATCGGCGACCACGACTCTCCACACCGGGTTCTTGCGGCTGCCCACGCGGGTCAGCCGTACGCGCACCGCCATCTTGGTCTCGTAACCTCGTCGTCTCTCGGAAAAACGCGCGCGCGACCCGGGACCGGGCCCCGCGCGCAGCGGCGAACCTTAGCGCCCGCCGACGAGCTGCGACAGCGACGGCATGCGCCCGCTCGAGAGCTGGCGCATGACCTTCTGCATCTGCGAGAACTGCTTGACGAGCTGGTTGACCGCCTGCACCGAGGTTCCGGACCCGCGCGCTATCCGCCGCCGCCGCGAGCCGTTCAGGATCGCCGGGTTGGCGCGCTCCTCGGGGGTCATCGAGGTGATGATCGCGCCGAGGCGGTCGAGCTCGCGGTCGTCGACGTTCATCCCGGAGAGCTGGGCCGTGTTGAGCCCCGGAATCATCTTGAGCAGGCCCGACAGCGGGCCCATGCGCCGTACCTGCTGCATCTGCTCGAGGAAGTCGTCGAGCGTGAACTGCTGGTTGCGGATCTTGTGCTCGAGCTCGCGCGCGCGGTCCTCGTCCATCTGCTGCTCGGCACGCTCGACGAGCGTCACCACGTCGCCCATCCCGAGGATGCGCTGGGCCATCCGGTCGGGATGGAAGCGCTCGAACGCGTCGAGCTTCTCGCCGGTCGAGGCGTACAGGATCGGCTTGCCGGTGACCGCTTTGACCGACAGCGCCGCGCCCCCGCGCGCGTCGCCGTCGACCTTGGTCAGGACGACTCCGTCGAAGGCCGCGCTCTCGGCGAAGCGCTCGGCCACGTTGACCGCGTCCTGGCCGGTCATCGCGTCGACCACCAGCAGCACGTCGTGGGGCTTGGTGCGCTTCTTGATGCGGGCGAGCTCGGCCATGAGCTCCTCGTCCACGTGCAGGCGGCCCGAGGTGTCGACGATCAGGGTGTCGCGGCCCTCCGAGCGCGCGCGCCCGAGCGCCCACTCGGCGATGTCGACCGGGTCTCGGCCCGTGCCCTGCTCGTACACGGTCGCGCCCGCCTGCTCGCCGACCCGGACGAGCTGATCGACGGCCGCCGGCCGGTAGACGTCGCACGCCGCGAGCGCGACGTCCTGGCCGTGCTCGCTGCGCAGGTGGCGTGCGAGCTTGGCGCACGCCGTCGTCTTGCCCGAGCCCTGGAGCCCGGCCATGAGGATCACCGTGGGTGGCGTCGGCGAGAAGACGAGGTCGCGCCCCGCCCCGCCCATGAGCTCGGTGAGCTCGTCGCTCACGACCTTCACGACCTGCTGGGCCGGGTTGAGCGACTCGAGCACCTCCCGCCCGAGCGCCCGCTCCTTGACCCGGGCGGTGAAGCGCTTGACGACCTGGAAGTTGACGTCGGCCTCGAGCAGCGCGAGGCGGATCTGGCGCATCGCCTTGGAGACGTCGTCCTCGGTCAGGTGACCCCGCGAGCGAACGTCGCCGAGGGCGGTCTGGAGGCGCTCCGAGAGGGCGTCGAACATAGTGGGGCGAGGCTAGCGAGGGAGCTGCTCGCCAGAAAGGTGGCCGAGCGCCGCCCGAGGGACCGCCCGGTCAGAACACCTTGTCGTCGAGGCGTGCCCCGCGGGCGGCGTGGCGGCGAGCGCTCGATCGGGCCTCGAGCGCGGCGATGTCGGCGAGCGTCGCGCGGAGGTCGGCCACCCGTCGCTTTCCGACTCGCTCGCCCCAGCCGGCCTCGATCTCGCGGAACGCCCTGAACGCCGCGGCGCGCGACCTCTTCCCGCGCGCGGTCAGCCGGATGATCTTCACCCGCCCGTCGCTCGGATGGCGGCGGCGCTCGAGGTAGCCGCGATCCTCCAGGTCGCTGACGAGCTCGCCGAGCGACTGCTTGGTCATCTGAGCGCGCTCGGCGAGGTCGGTGAGCCGCGAGCCGTCGGGGTCGATGTGCCTGAAGACGGCGCTGTGGGAGGGCCGGACGTCGTCGAAGCCAGCGGCGTCGAGGCGGCCGTAGAGCTCAGTCTCCATGGTGCGGACGACCGCGCCGAGGAGCTGGGCGATGTGGAGCTCGGGACTTCGCATATCGTAAGGATACCTGATAAGGTTCTCTTACAAGCGCCGCTCTAAAACAGGACCGGAACAGTCGGCTCATCATGCTCTCCGCGCTCTCGGTCGGTCTCTTCGTCCACCTCCTGGCGGCGCTCGTGCTCGCGTGCGGTAACGCGGCCGCCCTGGCGGCGACGATCTGGGCCCGGCGGACGTCCGATCCGGCGACCAGCCTGACGCTCATGCGAATGCACCGCGGCGTCGTCAACGTGCTGGTGATCCCCGGCGCTCTCGCGGTGCTCGCGTCGGGCATCTATCTCGCCTACGCGGCCGGCGTGAGCCTCTCGGTCGGGTGGATGTCGCCTCGTTCGTCGTCTGGGCGCTCGCGCTGGCGATCGGCATCGCGATCCTCGTGCCCGAGCAGGACCGGGCGATTCGCGAGGCGGAGCGGCTGGTCGAGCATGCCGCCGGCGAGACCAGTGCCGAGCTCCGGCGCCACGTCGCCGCCCGGCGCATCGTGCTCGGGGAATGGTCGCAACAGCTGCTGATCGTAGTCTTCCTCTACCTGATGGTGTTCAAGCCCGGGAGCTGAAGCCGCCAGGACCGGCTGGGCCGCTCTACTCGGGCGGGCTCGCCGCGTCGCTCGGACGCCTGCCGTCGCCTTCTCGCTCCCCGCCGAGGCGCGTGTCCGCGCTCCCCTCCCCGGGCAGCACCGCCCCCAGGCGCCCGAGCGCCTCGGTGAACTCGCTGGGGATGATCCACACCTTGTTGGACTCGCCGCGGGCGATCTGAGGCAGGGTCTGGAGGTACTGGTAGGCGAGCAGCTTGGGGTCGGCGTCGCCGCGGTGGATGGCGCCGAACACCGTCTCGATCGCCTTCGACTGGCCCTCGGCCTCGAGGATCGCCGACTCGCGCTGCCCTTCGGCGCGCAGGATCGACGACTGCTTCTCGCCCTCGGCGGTGAGGATCTGGGACTGCTTGACGCCCTCGGCGGTGAGGATGGCCGCACGCCGGTCGCGCTCGGCGCGCATCTGCTTCTCCATCGCCTCCTGGATCGTCGTCGGCGGGTCGATCGCCTTGAGCTCGACGCGGTTCACGCGGATGCCCCAGCGGCCCGTGGCCTCATCGAGCACGCCCCGCAGCTGGCCGCTGATCTTGTCGCGCGAGGTGAGCGTCTCCTCGAGCGTCATGCCGCCGATCACGTTGCGCATGGTGGTCACCGTGAGCTGCTCGACCGCGGCGATGTAGTCCGCGATCTCGTAGCTCGCGTCCTTGGGGTTCGTGACCTGGAAGTAGATGACCGAGTCGATCGAGACCGTCAGGTTCTCCTCGGTGATGACCGGCTGCGGCGGGAAGGAGACGACCTGCTCGCGCAGATCGATCAGCGGTCGCAGGCGATCGACGAAGGGCACGATCACCGCGAGCCCCGCGTCGAGCGTGCGCTGGTAGCGCCCGAGGCGCTCGACGATGCCCGCACGCGCCTGCGGGACGATCCGGATCGAGCGCGACAGGACGATGAGGACGAGGACGGCGAGGGCGACGAGCGCGATGGCGCCTGCGGACATTGGGTGGCTCCTCCGAGGGCGGGGTCGGGCTGATTGTCCTCGCTCGGGGGCCGCGGGTCAATCCGAGACGACGGCGGTCGCGCCGTCGATCTCGATCACCTGGACCTCGGCTCCCGGCTCGATGGGGCTGTCGGCGTCGAAGGCGCGCGCCGACCACACCTCGCCGCGCAGCCGGACGCTGCCACCGTGGCGGTCGACCCGCTCGAGGACCACGGCCGAGCTCCCCACGAGCGCCGCCGCCCCCGTGCGCAGGCGCGCCGGGGTTCGCAGATGGCGCCGGGCGATGGGGCGGACGAGCGCGAGCGAGGCGAGCGAGGCGACTACGAACACGGCGATCTGGACCTCGAGCGCGAGCCCGACGGCGGCCACGACCGCCGCGAGCGCGGCGGCGGCGGCGATCGGCCCCAGGAAGAAGCCAAGCGTGAAGACTTCGCCGGCGGCGAGCGCCACCGCGGCGACGAGCCAGGCGACCCAGGCGGGCATGGCGCGATCGTAACCCCGCGCTCGCTCAGCCCTCGAGCAGCGCCCGCGCGAAGTCGTCGGGGTCGAAGGGGCGCAGGTCCGCGATCGCCTCGCCGATGCCGATCAGCTTGACCGGGACGCCGAGCTCCTGGGCGATGGCGAGCGCGATCCCGCCCTTGGCGGTCCCGTCGAGCTTCGTGAGGACGATCCCGCTCACGTCGACCGCCTCGCGGAAGAGGAGCGCCTGGCGCAGTCCGTTCTGGCCCGTGGTCGCATCGAGCGTGAGGAGCGTCTCGTGCGGCGCGCCGGGCAGGCGCTTCTCGATCACTCGGCGGACCTTGACGAGCTCCTCCATCAGGTGGCTCTGGGTGTGGAGGCGCCCGGCGGTGTCGACGATGGTCACGTCGTGGCCGCGCGCCTCGGCCGCCTCGATCGCGTCGTAGGCGACGGCGCCGGGGTCCGAGCCTTGAGCGGCGCGCACGAAGTCGGCGCCCGAGCGCTCGGCCCACGCGCCGAGCTGCTCGACCGCCGCGGCGCGGAAGGTGTCTCCGGCGGCGAGGATCACCGAGCGCCCGAGCTCCTCGCGCAAGTGCCAGGCGAGCTTGCCGATCGTCGTCGTCTTGCCCGTCCCGTTGACCCCGACGCACAGGATCACGGTCGGCCGATGGCGGAGGTCGATGCGGTCGTCGCCGGCGCGGGCGGACTCGGCGAGGAGCTCCCGCAGCCGGCGCGTGAGGTCGGCGCCGCCCGCGAGCTCGCCGGTGCCCGCCTCGCGCTCGAGCCGCTCGACGATCGAGGCCGTGGTCTGGGCGCCGACGTCGGCGTAGATCAGCGTCTCCTCGAGCCGCTCGAACGCCTCGTCGTCGAGGCGTTGGAAGACCGACGCCGCGAGCTCGGCCCCGAGCGCCTCGCGGCTCTTGCGCATGTTGTCGCGCAGGCGCCGGAAGAATCCTCCGCCGTGCGCAGCGTCGGGCTCGGGGGTCGAGGCACCGGCATCGCCGTCGCCGCTATCGTGCGGCTCGCCGTCGTCCACGACGAATAGGTCGCGCCAGCTGTGCGCCATCAGGCCGCCCGGCGAGTGACGCGCTCGGTGCCGGCCTTCCCGGCCTGCGGCCCAGCCTCCTCCCCGGCCTCCGGAGCGGCATCGCGGGTCGCCGCCGCGTCGGCGGCAGGGGGACCGGCGCGTCCCCGCAGCCGTCGCGAGACCACCTTCGACACGCCGTCGCGGCCCATGCTCACGCCGTAGACGCGGTCGGCGGCATCCATCGTGCGCCTCTGATGGGTCACGACGATGAACTGCGCGCGATCGGAGTAGCGGCGCAGGAGCTCGAGGAAGCGGTCGATGTTGAGGTCGTCGAGGGCCGCCTCGACCTCGTCGAGGATGTAGAAGGGGCACGGTCGGGCGAGGAACACCGCGAACAGGAACGCGAGCGCGACGAGCGACTTCTCGCCGCCCGAGAGGAGCGACAGGCGGCGCGTCGCCTTGCCCGCCGGCGTGACCTCGACCTCGACGCCGGGCTCGTCTCGCGGCGCGCTTTCCTCCTCCCCCTCATCCTCGGCCGCGTCGTGGGCCCCCGGGTCGGCGCCGTCGTCGACCGCCACCCGCGGTCCCCCTCCGTCGGCGTCGACGAGCCGCAGGCGTCCTCGGCCGCCCGGGAACAGGTGCGCGGCCACCTCCTCGAAGTTGCTCGCGGCCGCAGCGAACGTCTCCTCGAAGCTCCGGCGGATGCGGCGATCGATGTCGCGGATGAGCGACTCGAGCTCCCCGAGCGCGCGCTCGAGGTCGGCGCGCTGGGACTCGAGCTCCTCCACGTGGGCGAGCGCCTCGGCGTAGGCGTCCTCGGCGAGCGGGTTGACGGGACCGAGCTGCTCGCGGCGGCGGCGCAGGCGCTCTACGCGCGCCTCGAGCTCGGCGCGCCGCTCCGAAGTGAGCGGCTCGCCCGGCGGCGAAGCCCCGCCGTCACCCTCGGCGAGCCCGAGCCGGTCGGCGATCTCGGCGAGCTCGACCCCGCGCTCGTGCGCGCGGTCGCGCGCGCGCTCGGCGCGCACTTCGGCGCCGGTCACCGCCTCCCCGGCCGCGCGCAGGCGCGCCTGGACCTCGGTCTCCTCGCGGGCACAGTCACGCAGCTCGGCGGCGGTGCGCTCGCCGCGGGCGGCGCCCGCCTCTAGCTCGGCGGCGAGCGCCTCACGCTGCGCGGAGACGGCGCCCGCGACCGCGCCGAGCGCGGGGGCGGCCCGCTCGCTCACGCGCGCGAGCGCCGCGTCGCGGGCGATTCGCGTCCGCAGACGCACCCGCAGCCTGGCGTGCTCCGCGCGCTCGCGCTCGAGCCGCTCGGCGAGCCGCCGCTCGGCCCGGAGCTCGGCCTCGAGTGCGGTCCGCCGCTCGGCATCCGGGCCCGGTTCGCGCGCTTCGCGTCGCGTGCGCAGACGCTCGGACAACCGCTGAGCGGCATCGGCCGCCTCGTCGAGGGCGCGCACGGCCTCACGGCGCTCGCCGTCGGCGACCTCGCGCTGCCCGTCCGCCTCCGCGACGCGCTCGCGGGCGCGCTCGACCTCGGCCGCCGCCTCCGCCTCCGACGTGGCCGCCGCCTCCGAGGCGCCGACGAGCCGCTCGCGCCGGTTGCGCTCCTCGAGGGCACGCTCGTCGCCGCCCGCGGGCGCCTGGCAGAGCTCGCCGACCCCCGCGTCGAGCACACGCCCCCCGCGCGTCACCGCGACG
>DATHAN010000011.1:0-4624 GCA_035296645.1 Thermoleophilaceae bacterium | reverse complement strand
GGGTCTTCGCCCGTGCGCGCGCTCCGCCGGGCGTACCCACAGCTCGTCGACCAGGATCTGGACCGTCGACAGCACGGGCACCGCCACGAACAGCCCGACGAGTCCGAACAGGGCGCCCACGGCCACCACGCCGACGGCGATCACCGCCGGGTGCAATCGCACCGTCTGGGCCATGACGAGCGGGATTATCAGGTTGCCCTCGATCTGCTGCACCGCCACGTACACGAGGAGCACGAACAGCGCCCGCTGCGGCGAGTCGGTCAGCGCGAGCAGGACGGGCGGGATGCCGGCGATGATCGAGCCGAAGTACGGGATCACGACGAGCAGCGCCGAGAACACCGAGAAGAGCAGGGCGTAGTCGAGGCCTACGAGCGTCAGCCCGATGTAGAGGAGCGTCCCGCTGATCGCCATGTCGGCGACGACGCCCCGGAGCCAGCCCACCCACGCGGTCCGCAGCCGGGCGAGGACGTGCAGCACCCACTGCCGCCGCGGAGGCGGGAACAGGCTGACGATGCCGTCGAGCAGCGGCTTCGGGCGCACGGCGATGTAGTAGGCCGTGAGGACGACGAGCACGAGCGTGAAGATCACCCCGATCACCCCGACGCCGAGCGACAGCAGCGGCTCGATCACGGTCAGCGGGCTGTCGAGGAAGCGGTTGACGAGCCCCTTGATCTGTGCGGCGCCGCCGTCGGGCCGCCCGCCGACCAGGTCGACGTAGCTCAAGCGGAGATCCTCGATCACCGCCGGCGCGCTGGCGGCCAGCGACTGGAGCTGCCTGACGATCGGGGGGATCACCAGCCGCACCAGCTCGGCGATCAGGCCGGCGCCGAGCGCGAGCGCGAGGAAGGCGCCGAGCGCCCGGGGGATGCGCAGGCGCTCGAGCAGGGTGGCGAAGCCCGAGACCGGCATCGCGATCAGGACGGTGATCAGGACGAGCACGACGAGCGTGACGAGCGCCCGGAACAGGAGCACCGCGGCCACGAGCGCCGCGGCGAGCAGCACCGCCTTGAGCTGCGGCGCGAGGTGCGACTCGAGCACCGGTGCGCCGGCGGGCTCGGCCTCGGCCGCCTCGCGCGAGCCAACCGCCTCGAGGTCGTCCTCGCTCGCCGGCCCGCGCGGGCGTCGGAGACGGTGGAAGATCATTGCCGCGACGCCGCTCCACCGGCGCGGTGGACGCCCGGGCGGCGGAGTCCGGGTGCGATCGCCACAGCGGGCAGGATGGCAGCCGCTTGCGCCGGGCGGCGGCGACGCCCGCCGGGGGCCGGCGGCGGTAGGGTCGCCGGCGTGGAGACGTCCGTGGCGAGCGGTCCCCGGGCACTGCCCGCATCGGGGCCAGACGAGCAGCTCGAGCGCCTCGAGCATGCGGCCGAAGGGCTCGAGGCGCCGTTCGCGTGCATCGACCTCGACTCGCTGTGGGCGAACGCCGCCGATCTCGCGGGCCGCGCGCGCCCCAAGCCGCTCCGGCTCGCCAGCAAGTCGGTACGCTGTCGCTCGCTCCAGGCCGCCCTGCTCGAGCGCGCCGAGAGCTTTCGCGGGACCCTGTGCTTCACGCTCCCCGAGGCGCTGTGGCTCGCCGAGCACGGCTTCGACGACCTGCTCGTCGCCTACCCGAGCGCCGACCGCTCGGCGCTCCGCGCGCTCGCCGAGCGGCGCGCCGAGCACCCGGAGGAGCGGATCACGGTGATGGTCGACTCAACGGCCCATCTCGACCTGATCGAGGCGGCCGCCGGCCGCCCGGGGGCGCCGATCCGCGTCTGCCTCGACGTGGACATGAGCCTGCACGTGCTCGGCGGGCGGCTCCGCTTCGGAGCGCGGCGCTCGCCCGTCCGCACGCCGGACGAGGCGGCGGTGCTCGCGCGCGAGATCGCCGCGCGGCCGGGACTCGAGCTCGCCGGCGTGATGGGCTACGAGGCCCAGATCGCCGGGATACCCGACCGTCCGCGCGGGCGGAGCGCGCTCGGGCTCGCCATTCGCGCGCTCAAGCGCGTGTCGAGGCGCGAGATCGCCGCCCGCCGCGCGGCGACCGTCGCCGCGGTGCGCGAGGTGGCGCCGCTCGAGCTCGTCAACGGCGGCGGGACCGGCAGCCTCGAGACCACCGCCCGCGAGCATGCCGTCACCGAGGTGACCGCCGGCTCGGGCCTGTACGGCCCCGCGCTGTTCGACGGCTATACGCGCTTCCGCGCCCGGCCCGCCGCGGTCTTCGCTCTGCCCGTCGTCCGCCGGCCCTCCGCCACCGTGGTGACCGCGCTCGGGGGCGGCTACCTCGCCTCGGGCTCCGGCGATCGCGACCGCCTCCCGCGGCCGCACCTCCCGCCCGGGCTGCGCCTCGACCCGCGCGAGGGCGCCGGCGAAGTCCAGACGCCGCTGCTCGGCGAGCCCGCCGAGCGCCTCGCGGTCGGCGACCGGGCGTGGCTTCGCCACGCGAAGGCGGGCGAGCTGTGCGAGCGGTTCAACTCGCTCCACCTGGTCGAGGGCGACCGGGTGGTCGACGAGGTCCCGACCTACCGCGGAGAGGGCCAGTGCTTCCTGTGAGCGCTCGGGCTCAGGCGGAGCCGACCGGTCCGAGCACCCGCTCGACACCGGGGCTCGTGAAGCGGCCGTCGGGATCCAATCGCGCGCGCACCGACGCGAAGCGGTCCCACTCCGGATAGCGACCGCGCAGGGTCGCGGCGGTCTGGAAGTGCCGCTTGCCCCAGTGCGGCCGGCCGCCGAAGCCGTCCATGACCTCCTCGACCGCCCCGAAGAACACACGCGCCGGCATCCCGTCGAAAACGTGCACGGCGACGTACGCCGTCTCCCGGCCGGTGGCGGGCGAGAGCAGCGCGTCGTCCGCCGCGACGAACCGCAGCTCGATCGGGAAGTTGACCGCGAAGCGGCGCTCCTCGACGAGCGCTCGCACCGCACGCACCGCGCCGGCGGCCGCGGCGCGCGGGACGGCGTACTCCATCTCGGTGAAGCGCACGAGCCGGGGGCTCGCGAAGATCCGGTGAGAGGCCTCGACGCGCTCGCGCCGGCCGGCGAGGCGCGCCACGAAACGGTTGAGGCGCGGAATCGCGCGCGGGGCGCGCCGCCCGGCCCGGCAGAAGAGCTCGAAGGCGAGGTTCTGGAGGACGACGTCCTCGGTGTAGGCGCGCGCCCGCCCGCGCGGCTCGGGCGCACGATCGACGCGGTCGCTGCGCCGGGTGAGCGCGAGCGGGCTGTACGGGAAGGTGAAGAGCTCGAAGTGCTCGTGCCCGTCGACGAGCTCGTCGAGGCCGTCGAGCGTCTCCTCGAGCGGGCGCGGCTCGTCAATGCCGTGCAGGGTGAATGCGGAGACGCAGCGGAGCGTGACGGCCGTGATCACCCCGAGCGCCCCGAGCCCGACGCGCGCGGCCCGGAACGCGTCGGCGTCGCTCCCCGCCGTGACCTCGACCACCCGCCCGGCGGCGCCCACGAGCTCGAGCGCCTCGACCTGGGCCGAGAGGTTGGGGTAGCGAGCGCCCGTCCCGTGCGTCGCCGTGGCGAGCGCCCCGGCCAGCGTCTGCGCGTCGATGTCGCCGAGGTTCTCGAGCGCGAGACCGAGCTCGCCGAGGCGCTCGTTGAGCGCTCGCAACGTGATCCCCGCCTCGACGCGGACGAGGACGCTCGAGCGGTCGGCGTCGAGCACGCGATCCATGCGAGCGAGGTCGAGAAGGGTCCCGTCCGTGGGGACGAGGTCCGAGAACGAGTGGCCGCTCCCCGCGGCGCGGACCGTGCGGCCCGCCGCGGCCGCGCGCTCGACGGCGGCAACGACCTCGGCCACACCTACCGGCCGCTCGAACCCGACCGGCCGGCAGGTCTGCTCGCCGGACCAGTTGCGCCACATGCGCGCGACCGTATCGCGCCCCCGGCCCGTCGCGGGACCGGCTCCGCCGCTACAGCGGGATGTTCCCGTGCTTGCGCTTCGGCCGGTCCACCCGCTTGGCCTGGAGCGTCTCGAGCGCGCGGATCAACCGCGGCCGGGTCTCGTGCGGGACGATCACGTCGTCGATGTAGCCACGCTCGGCCGCCGAGTACGGGTTGGCGAACCGCGCCTTGTAGTCGGAGATCAGCTTCTCGCGGCGCTCCTCGGGCGTGGGCGACGTCGCGATGTCGCGGCGGTGGATGATGTTGACCGCCCCCTCGGGGCCCATCACCGCGACCTCCGCGGTCGGCCACGCGAAGTTGAAGTCGGCGAGCATGTGCTTCGAGTTCATGACGTCGTAGGCGCCGCCGTAGGCCTTGCGCGTGACCACGGTGAGCTTCGGCACGGTCGCCTCGGTGAACGCGTAAAGGAGCTTGGCGCCGTGGCGGATGATGCCGCCCCACTCCTGCTGGGTCCCGGGCAGGAAGCCCGGCACGTCGGTGAAGGTTACGAGCGGGATGTTGAACGCGTCGCAGAAGCGCACGAAGCGCGCGCCCTTGACCGAGGCGTCGATGTCGAGCACGCCGGCGAACTGGCGCGGCTGGTTGCCGACGATCCCCACCGCGCGGCCGCCGAGGCGGGCGAAGCCGCAGACGATGTTGGTCGCGTAGTGCTCGTGGACCTCGAGGAACTCGCCGTCGTCGAACACGTGCGAGACCACGTCGCGCATGTCGTACGGCTTGTTCGGGCTGTCGGGGACGA
>DATHAN010000010.1:0-3147 GCA_035296645.1 Thermoleophilaceae bacterium | reverse complement strand
TGCTTGGTTTTCGAGCTCGTTCGAGGGTTCGCTAGTGGCCGCGCTGATCGGACGGAAGCTGGGCATGACCCAGGCCTTCGCCGACGACGGGCGCGTCGAGCGCGTGACCGTGCTCGAGGCCGGGCCGTGCCCGGTGACCGCGATCCGCACGCCCGACCGCGACGGCTACGAGGCGGTCCAGCTCGCGTTCGGCGAGGTCAGCGAGAAGCGGTTGACGAAGGCCGAGCGCGGTCACCTGGCCAAGGCCGACGCCCCGCCGATGCGCCACGTCGTCGAGTTCCGCGACGAGGCCGGCGAGCTCCAGGTCGGCGAGCACGTCACGGTGGGCGCGTTCGAGAAGGGGGACAGGGTCAAGGTCTCGGCCACGTCGAAGGGCAAGGGCTTCCAGGGGACGGTCAAGCGCCACAACTTCAACCGCGGTCCCGTGACCCACGGCTCGCACAACGTCCGCGCGCCCGGCGCGATCGGCGCCTCGGCCACCCCCTCGCGCGTGTTCAAGGGCATCCGCGGCCCGGGCCAGATGGGCAATCGGCGCGTGACCCAGCGCGGGCTCGAGGTGGTCGACGTCGATGCCGACCGCAACCTGCTGCTCGTCCGCGGGTCGGTCCCCGGGCCGAGGAACGGGCGCGTCGAGATCCGAAGCGACGGCTGACATGGCCGTGAGCGCTCCGTACATCGGCCGCAAGGGGAGCGTGGAGATCGACGAGGACGTCTTCGGCGAGCCCTTCCACATGGCGCTCGTGCACGAGGCGGCGCGCGCCGAGCTCGCCGCTCGGCGCCGCGGCACGGCCTCGACCCTCACGCGGGCGGAGGTGGCGATGACCGGGGCCAAGGCGTGGCGCCAGAAGGGCACGGGGCGAGCGCGCGCCGGCGCGCTCTCGGCGCCGCAGCGCTACGGCGGGGGCGTCGCCTTCGGGCCGAAGCCGCGCCGCCACACGGTCAAGGTCAATCGCAAGGCGCGCCGCCGGGCGCTCCGCTGCGCGCTGTCGGTGCACGCCGCGCGCGAGTCGCTCGCAATCCTGGACGCCAGCGACTTCGACACGCCCTCGACCCGGCGTGCGCGCGAGGCGCTCGCCGCCGACCGCACGGCGGGCACGCTCGTCGTCGTCGCGCGCGAAGGCGAGGACGGCGCGGCGAGGTCGTTCCGCAACCTCGAGGGCGTCACCGTGCGCGGGGTCGACGCGGTCGGCGTGGCCGACGTCGTCGGCGCGCGCTGGCTGGTGCTCTCGACCGCCGCTCTCGAGCGGGTCGCCGAGCTCGCGCGGCCGCCCGCGCGCCGCGGCGACGGGGCGGGCACGGCCACGGAGGTCGCGGCATGAACGCGCGCGACGTGATCATCCGGCCGGTCGTCTCCGAGAAGAGCTACGAGCTGCTCACGGCCAACAAGTACACGTTCCGGGTCGATCCGCGCGCGCACAAGACGCAGATCCGCCAGGCCGTCGAGGAGATCTTCGACGTGCGCGTCCAGGACGTGCGCACGCTGACCGTCAAGCCGAAGCCGAAGCGCCGCGGCTGGACCTCGGGGCAGACGCGCGCGTGGAAGAAGGCCGTCGTCGAGCTTCATCCCGAGGACTCGATCGAGCTCTTCGAAGGCGAGGAGATCTAGCGGTGGCGCGCGTCAAGAGCCAGCGGCCGACGAGCCCCGGGCGGCGCTTCGCCACCTGGTCCGATCGCGCCGAGGTCACCAAGGAGCGACCGGAGAAGTCGCTCACGGAGGGCATCGGCAAGAGCGGCGGGCGCAACGTCCACGGGCGCAAGACCTCTCGCCATCGCGGTGGCGGGGCCAAGCGCCTGTACCGCAAGGTCGACTTCAAGCGGCGCAAGGACGGCGTCCCGGCCAATGTCGCGGCGATCGAGTACGACCCCAACCGGACCGCGTACATCGCCCTGCTCCACTATTTCGACGGCGAGAAGCGCTACATCCTCGCCCCGCAGCGCCTGAACGTCGGCGACACCGTCCAGAACGGGCCGGGCGCCGACATCGCCGTCGGCAACTGCCTCCCGCTGCGCTCGATCCCCACCGGCACCACCGTCCACAACGCCGAGCTCCGGCCCGGCCGCGGCGGCCAGCTCGGGCGCTCCGCCGGGGCGGCGATCCAGCTCATGGCGAAGGAGGGCACGCGCGCGACGCTGCGTCTGCCCTCGGGCGAGATGCGCACGGTCGAGCTCGACTGCCGCGCCTCGATCGGCTCGATCGGCCACGTCGAGCACGCAAACGTGGACATCGGCAAGGCCGGCCGCAATCGCCATCTCGGCCGCCGTCCGCAGACGCGCGGCACGGCGATGAACCCGGTCGACCACCCGCACGGCGGCGGCGAGGGCTCGACCACGGCCGGGCGCCACCCGGTGACCCCGTGGGGCGTGCCGACCCTCGGATACCCCACCCGCAAGAAGCGCAAGCCCTCCGACCGCTACATCGTGCGACGCCGGCGGCGGGGCCGGCGCAAGCGCTAGGCCGAAGAGGAAGGAAGGCACGCCGTGTCGCGTTCGTCGAAGAAGGGTCCGTGGGCCGAGGAGCGGCTGCTACGCCGCATCGAGGCCATGAACGAGTCGGGCCAGAAGCAGATGGTCAAGACGTGGTCGCGCGCCTCGACGATCTTCCCGGAGATGGTCGGCCATACGATCGCCGTGCACGACGGGCGCAAGCACGTGCCGGTGTTCGTATCGGAGTCGATGGTCGGCCACAAGCTCGGCGAGTTCGCGCCCACGCGCATGTTCCGCGGCCACGCCGGCGGCGACCGGACCAGGGTCCGATGAGCAGCTCCGCCGCAAACGAAAGCGATCCGAGCAAGGGCACGCCGGTCCCCGAGGAGGCCGTCCGCGACGAGGCGGCCGACGCGCGCGAGGCCGCCACCGCCGAGTCCGCGGGGGAGGAGGGCGGGGCCGCGCGCACGCCGGTCCCCGGCGAGCAGGCCGACGCCGAGGTCGGGCGCCGCGCCCGCCGCGCGCGCCGCCGTCGCGCCCAGGCCGAGGACGACCCCGCGCCCGGGCCCGCGGGGGGCGCGGGGAGCAAGCGCAAGGAGGCGGAGGCGGACGCCGAGCGGCCCGACGACATCCCTTCCCGGCCCGTGACGGAGGGCGACGAGCCCGGCGACGCCGATGGCGAGCCCGGGGAGCAGCGCGGCGCCGACTCCGAGGAGGAGGAGG
>DATHAN010000009.1:0-25262 GCA_035296645.1 Thermoleophilaceae bacterium | reverse complement strand
CGATCACGCAGCCGGGGAACGTCGGCTCGGAGACGCACACCATCGCGTCGAGCTCGTCGTCGTCCTGCCCGAGCGTCTCGGGAAAGTAGCCGTAGTCGGTCGGGTAGACGACCGAGGAGTACAGGAAGCGATCGAGCTTGACGGCGCCGAGCTCCTCGTCCCACTCGTACTTGTTGCGGCTCCCCTTGGGGATCTCGACGAAGCAGAGGAGCTTGGAGTCGTCGCCCACGGCGCGCCCAGAGTACTCGGTCGGGCGATATCGTTGGCGCCGATGCGGCGGACCGTCGTTCTCACCCTGCTCGCCTCGCTCGGGCTGCTGCTCGCCTTCGCCGCGTCCGCGCTCGCGGCGGGCACCGACGACGGCGAGGGCTGGGTCGGCGAGGCCGACGACCGGATCATCACCTTCTTCTCGCTCGGCGTGGTCGCCTTCTTCCCGATCGTCGTCACGCTGCTCAGCCTGCTCCAGGCGGCGCTCGACCGCCGCAAGGAGCGTCGCAAGGCCGCGGCGCTGCGCCGGCGCGCCGGCTGGTAGCGCTGCCAGACGACGGCGCTCCGGTCCGCTACGAGCGCCGCGGCGCGGCGTCGGTGGTGGCAATCGACCGTCAGGAGCGGCGCAACGCCGTGGACGGCCCGACCGCCGAGCTGCTCGGGACCGCGGTCGACCGCTTCGAGGCCGACGACGACGCGCGTGCGCTCGTCCTCACGGGCGCCGGCGAGGAGGCCTTCTGCGCGGGCGCCGACCTCAAGGCGATCGAGACGTTCGCGCCGCGGCTCGAGCTGCCCGAGGGGCCGCTCGGGTTCACGCGGCGGACGCCTTCGAAGCCCGCGATCGCCGCTGTCTCCGGATGGTGCCTGGCCGGCGGGCTCGAGCTTGCGCTGTGGTGCGACCTGCGAATCGCCGCGGAGGGCTCGTCTTTCGGCTGCACGGAGCGGCGGTTCGGCGTGCCGTTGATCGACGGGGGGACGCAACGCTTGCCGCGCATCGTCGGGCTCGGGCGCGCGCTCGACCTGATTCTCACCGGACGGATCGTGGCGGCCGAGGAGGCGCTCTCGATCGGCCTCGCGAACGAGGTCGTTCCCCGGGGCGCCCACCTCGAGCGGGCGCTCGAGCTCGCCGAGGCGCTCGCGCGGTTCCCCCAGGAGACAATGCTCGCCGATCGGCGCGCGGCGACCGAGGGGCTCGGCATGCCGCTCAGTGAGGGCCTGCGTCTCGAGGCCGGGGCGGGGCGCGAGGTGTTCGAGGCCGCGCAGCGAGGTGCCGCCCGGTTCGCGGCCGGCGAGGGCCGCGGCGGCGCGGCGGTCTAGGGCGGGGCGCCGAGCCCGCCACGGGCGCGAAGCGCTACCCCGCCGTCGCCGGCGCGCGCGTCGCCGGGCCGGCGCGACGGCGAGCCGAGACCGAGGGCGGCCGGGAGGCCGATCAACAGGCACAGGGCGGCTCCGCCGATGAGGGCGGCGCGGACGTTGCCCGAGGTGACCCCCGACGCGAGCGCCGCGCCCGCGAGCGCCGCTCCGACGCCCGCGCCCACGAGCCGCCCGAACGACAGCACGGACGAGACGCGCCCATGGCGGCTCTCCGACACGGCGTTGAGCGCCGCGCGCGAGGTCGGCGCGAACAGGAGCCCGAGGCCCAGGCCGACCAGCCCGAGCAGCGGAAGCGCCGCGGCGCCCGCGAGCGGGACCGCGCCCACGCCGAGCAGCGCGAGCCCGAGACCGGCGGCGGCGAAGCCGCCGACCGCGGGAGGGCGCTCGCCGTAGGCGTCGGCGAGCCGTCCGGCCAGCGGGGCCGCGCCCGCCACGAGCACGGCGACGAAGACCAGCGTGGCGCCCGCGCCGAGCGGCGACATCCCGCCCGCCTCCTGGAGGTACTGCTGGGCGAGGAAGAAGGTCCCGATGAGGACGGTGAAGGTCAGCGTGGCCACGAGGGCGGCGGCGGCCACCGGCCGCTGGCGCAGCCCGCCGAGCTCGGGCGACTCGTCGACGCGCACGCCGGATGGCAGGACGACCCAGATCGCCGCCGCGGCGAGGATCGAGAGCGGGACGAGCGCCCACCAGTCGGCGCGCCAGCCGAGCAGCACCGTGAGCACTCCGCCGAGCAGCGGCCCGAGTAGGTTCGCGATCCCCGAGCCGGCGCCCCAGATCCCGAGCGCGACGCCGCGGCGGTCCGGCGGGAAGGCCGACACCGCCCCCGCCAGCGCCGCCGGGCTCACGAGCCCCGCTCCGGCGCCCTGGACGATGCGCGAGGCGAGCAGGACCTCGAAGCTCGGGGCGAGCGCGCCCGCCGCGGCCCCGAGCCCGAACACCCCGAGGCCGGCGAGCGCGAGCCTGCGCGAGCCGAGCCGGTCGACGAGACCGCCGCCGGGAAAGAGCGCGAGCGCGTAGGCAGCGAAGTAGGCGGTGAGGACCGCGGCGAGCGGCCCCGCCGCCAACTCGAGCGACCGTCCCACCTCGGGCAGCGCGACGGTGATCAGCGTGCCGTCGATCTGGAGCAGGGCGGCGGCGCCGGTGCAGGCCACAAGGCGCCGCCAGGCGTCGGGGCGGACCTCCGGCTCGCCGTCGCGCGCAGGTCGTCGGCGTCGCGTTCCGGAGGCGTCGGCCACGGAGGCGATTGTCGCATCGGGCCGGCTGGGCCCCAGGGCCGCTCAGAGGCGCAGCGCGGGACCGTGGCGCTTGAGCCAGCGCTCGTGCTCGCGAAACGCGGGGCACCGCTTGGCGACGAGCGCCCAGAAGCGCGGCGAGTGGTCCGGCACCGCGAGGTGCGCGACCTCGTGCTCGACCACGTAGTCGAGCACGGCCGCAGGCGCCAGCAGCAAGCGCCAGTTGAAGCTCATGGCGCACGAGGAGGAGCAGCTTGCCCAGCGCGTCGATTGCCCTCGAATCGAGAGTGGGCCGCGCCGGAGCCCCGCCCTGCTCGCCGCGGCATCGAGCCGCGGGGCTATCTCGAGCCGCGCCTGGCGCCGGTACCAGCCCTCGAGAACGTCGCGGAGCGGGTCGACGCCCGGCTCGGCGAGCATGGCCTCGAGCCGATCGTCGCGTCGCACGACCCGCGGGCGCCTCCGCTCGTGGTCGACCCGGACGCCGAGCTCGAGACGCTCTCCCAGGTAGGGCACGAATCCCCCGTCCTCGAGTCGCACGGGCGCCGCCGCGCGCGCGTCCTCGAACCGACGCAGCGTGCGCTCGATCCACGGCCCCTTCTCGGCGACCAGCGGCTCGGCATGGCGGAGCGCCATCCGCCGAGGTAGTACGACCTCGACCGTTCCCTCGGGGGTGACGACCACCCGGGCGTGACGCGCGCGCCCCGAGCGACGGACCTGGTAGTCGAGCCTCGCCCTCACCGGCGGAAGGCTAGGCGGGTAGGCGGTCGTCGAGCCGCCGTCGCGTCAGGGCAGCCGCTCGTACGCCACCAGGGTGAGGAAGTCGACGAAGTCCGCCCCCAGCGCGACCTCCTCGAAGATCTCCCGCGAGTCGTCGGGGCGGCCCTGGCGCTGGAACCAATCGTCGTCGCCGATCTCCTCGCGGATCCGCTCGAGCTCTTCGCTCGCGACCTGCTGCACGAAGTCCGAGTCGATCTCGCGGTCGTCGATCCGGCATCCGTGGTGGCGCCACTGCCACACCTGCGCCCGCGCGATCTCGGCCGTCGCCGAGTCCTCCATCAGCCCGTGGATCGCCGCCGCGCCGTTCCCGCGCAGCCACGACGAGATGTACTGGAGCGCCACGTTGGCGTTGCCCCGCAGGCCCTCCTCCGTTATCTCCTCGGCGCCCCCGGCCGCGGTGGCGTCGAGCAGTTCGCGCGCGGAGACCTCTACGTCGTCGCGCAGGCGATCGACCTGGTTCGGGCGGTCACCGAGCTGCGACTCGAACTCCTCGGCGGCCGGAGCGACGAAGTCGGGGTGGGCGACCCAGGTCCCGTCGAAGCCGTCGCCGGCCTCGCGCGCCTTGTCCTCGCGGAGCTTGGCCTCGGCGCGCTCGTTCGCCTCCTGGTCGGTCCGGCTCGGGAGGAACGCGGCCATCCCGCCCATGGCGTGGGCGCCGCGGCGGTGGCAGGTCGCCACGAGCAGCTCGGTGTAGGCGCGCATGAAGGGGATGGTCATCGTCACCTTGCCGCGGTCGGGCAGGACGAACTCGGGCCGCTCGCGGAAGCACTTGATCATCGAGAAGATGTAGTCCCAGCGGCCGGCGTTGAGCGCCGCCGGGCGCTCGCGCAGCTCGTACAGGATCTCCTCCATCTCGAACGCGGCCGAAACCGTCTCGATCAGGACGGTCACCGCGATCGTGCCCCGCTCGAGCCCGAGCTCGTCCTCGACGAACCGCAGCACGTCGTTCCACAGCCGGGCCTCGAAGGAGGCCTCGAGCTTCGGCAGGTAGAGGTAGGGCCCCGCGCCCCGCTCGAGCAGGCGGCGCGCATTGTGGAACAGGAACAGACCCGCATCGACGAGCGCGCCCGACAGCGAGCGGCCGTCGGTGATCAGGTGCTTCTCGTTGAGGTGCCATCCCCGCGGGCGTACGTGCAGCGTCGCGAGCTCGTCGCCGAGGCGGTACTCACCCCGCTCGGGGTCGTCGTGCGTGAGCTCGCCCTCGATCGCCTGGAGCAGGTTGGCCTGCCCGAGGACCATGTTCGTCCACGTGGGCGAGTTCGAGTCCTCGAAGTCGGCCATGAACCCGTCCGCGCCCGAGTTGAGCGCGTTGATCACCGTCTTGGCGTCGGTCGGGCCGGTGATCTCGACGCGCCGCCGCACGAGCGGGTCCGGCGCGGGGGCGACGCGCCAGTCGCCCTCGCGGACCTCGCGGGTCTCGGGGCGGAAGTCGAGCGTTCCGTCCATGTCGAGGCGCGCCTGGCGCTCCTTGCGCCGCGCGAGCAGGTCGAGCCGGCGCGCGTCGAACTCGCGATGGAGCCTGCCGAGGAAGTCGAGGGCACCGTCCGTCACCACCGACTCGGCGCCGCCGGCGACCGTCCCGCGGACGTCGATCTTGCCGGCCATCGTGGCCATCGCGTGTCGCCCTACCCCTCGCGCAATCGCGCTACGCGTCGCCGCGATGCCCCGGATCGGGCACCGGGAGGTTGCCGAGCGCCCTTCCCGCCGACCGCCGGTGCCCGCGCACCTCGTCGTACACGCGTGCCACGCCCTCGGCGAGCGCCGGCCACCCGTACCGCGCGCGGCTGCGCTCGTAGGCGGCGTCGCCGAGGGCGCGCCGCCGCTCGTCGTGGTTGACCGCGTCGACCAGCGCATCGGCTAGCGCCCGCTCGTCGTCGGGCGGGACGAGCCAGCCGGTCTCGTCCGGCTCGACGATCGTCGCCGGCCCGTGCGCGTCGACGGCGATCGCCGGCAGTCCGCACGCCATCCCCTCGACGATCACCTGCCCGAACTGCTCGTGCACCGACGGCAGCACGGTGACGTCGGCGGCGTTGAGGGCTTCGGGGAGCTCGTCGTGCGAGCGCCAGCCGGCGAGGAACACGTCCCGGGCGCCGCTCGCCGCGATCGTTTCGAGCGGGTGCTCGCCCTCCCACTCGCCGGGGTGGCCCCCGAGCAGGACGAGCGGCGCGCGCCGCTCGAAATGCTCGCGCGCCTGCGCGTAGGCGCGCACGAGCAGGGGCAGGCGCTTGACCGCGGTGAAGCGGCCGACGTACAGCAACACCGGCGCCTCGCCGGCCGCGAAGGCGTCGAGATCGTCGTCGGAGTAGGCGACGCTGCCCGCGTCCGCCCCCGGACTCCACCCGCGCGGCTCCTCGACGAGCCAGCGCCGCCACAGGTCGAGCCGGTCCGCGCCGCGCAGCGGCCGGCGGTCGAAGCCCTCGGGCTCGAAGCCGTTGGGCGCCCACACGACGCGCTCGGGCTCGGCGCCCAGCAGCTCCGGCACCCGCCGGACCGCGTCGGGCGACAGCACGAGCAGCCGCTCGCATCGGAGCGCCCAGCGGCGCATGCGCTCGGCCCACGCCTCGGCGTGCGCCCACCCCTCGGGTGGCCCACGCTCGATGGCGTCGAGCATGAGGAGCTCCGTCCCGTGCAGATGGCCGACCACCGGCGTGACGGGGAACGCGCGCGCCGCCGCCTCGTCCATCGGCGTCAGGTGGTGGAGATGGAGGATGTCGGCGTCGTCGGCACCGGCCGCCGCGAGCTCGCGCTGCCAGGTCGCGACGAGCCCCTCGTAAGCCTCGTCGTCCACCACGGCGAACACTCGGTCGGGAGCGCCCGGCCGGTCCTCGTAGGAAGGGTGGAACGGCGGGTCGGCGGCGAGCGGGTCGGTCGCCTCGCGGGCGGCCGTGTAGTCGACGGCGTGGACGTCGGACCCGGCGAAGAACGTCGCCGCGTGCGTCGGGTCGCCGGGCGCGCCGAGCGAGCCGGCGGCGATCCCCACCTCCCACCCGGCGGCGGGAAGGAAGCGAGCGAGGTAGCGGACTACCTGCGAGGACCCGCCCCTCGGATAGAAGAGCAGGCCCATGACCACGCGCCGGCTCAGATGATCACCGGAACGGAGCCACCGTCGACCGACCACGCCGCTCCGACCACGCTCGAGGCCCGCTCGGAGCACAGGAAGACGATCGCCGCGGCGATCTCCTCCTCGCTGGCGAAGCGACCGAGCGGGATCTTGGCCGCCGCGGCGGCGAGTGCCTCCCCGCGCGAGCCTCCGGCAGCTTCGGCCGCCTGGTCGGCGAGCCCGCCCGGCTCGAGCCACAGGCTCGTCTCCACCGGCCCCGGCGCGATCGCGTTGACGAGCACGCCGCGAGCGGCATAGGCATCGGCGAACACCCGCGACAGCGACAGCTGCGCCGCCTTGGTCACCGAGTAGGCGGCGTTGCTCGGCGAGGGGCGCTTTCCCGAGGAGGAGGCAACGTTGACGATCCTCCCCCACCCCCGCTCGGCCATCGCGGGCGCCGCGGCACGCATGAGCCGCATCGACGCCATCACGTGCAGCTCCCACTGCTCGCTCCATTCGGCGTCGGTGAGCTCGTCGAGCGGCCGGCGCCGCGTCGTGCCCGCGTTGTTCACGAGCACGTCGACCGACCCGAAGCGCTCGCGGCAGGCGGCGACGAGCCGATCGCCCGCGTCGGGCGCGGTGACGTCGCAGGGGTGTGCCTCCGCCGCGCCGCCCGCCTCGCCGGCCTCCCGGGCGCAGCGCTCGGCGCCCTCCGCGAGATACTGCTCGTCGCGCGCGACGAGCAGTACGCGCGCGCCCTCGCGCACGAGCGCGCGCGAGGTGGCGAGACCGATGCCGCGGCTCGCACCGGTGACGATGCACGCCCTGCCCTCGAGGCCGAGGTCCATGCCTGCATCATCCCGTGCGGCGCGGCCGAACGGTCGCCGCCGGACATCGTCACCGCGAGAGGAGACCCGCCGCCATGACGGCCCACACCGTTTACCGCACCTTCGAGACTCAGCAGCGCCGCGAGTTCGTCCGCCTGACCGACGACGTGCAGGCGGCGGTCGACGAATCCGGCATCCGCGAGGGACTCGTGCTCGTTGCGGCCATGCACATCACCGCGGGCGTTTGGATCAACGACGACGAGCCGGGGATCCTCGAGGACACACTCGAGTGGCTCGACAAGCTGGCCCCGCCCAGCTGGCGCGCGCCGGCCAACGAGGTCGCCGCCGCGCTCTCACCCGACCCCGGGGACTACCGCCACCACAGCGGCGGCGAGGACAACGGCGACGCGCACCTGAAGAACCTGCTCGTCCACCACCAGGTCATCGTCCCGGTTACCGACGGCCGGCTCGATCTCGGTCCGTGGCAGCAGATCTTCTATTGCGAGTTCGACGGCGGTCGCCGCAAGCGGCTCGTGGTCAAGGTCCTGGGTGAGTAAGGGCCGGGGCGGCGGATCTCTCCCCCCTCCCGCGCCGGCCGCCGGTCCCGCCCTCGGCGCGCAGCACCTCCCGCGCCGCGCGCTCGCCCGAGCTCACCGCGCCGTCCATGTAGCCGCACCACACGGTCGCGGTCTCGGCGCTCGCCCAATGCACCCGACCTACCGGCTCCCGCAGCGCGGGGCCGTATTCGGTCCAGCCGCCCGGCCCGAAGAAGCCGCCGTAGCACCCGCGCGTCCACTCCTCCTCGGCCCACGCGCGCTCGACGAACGCCTCCGGCCGCCCCGCGGCCGCGCCGAACACGCGCTCGAACGTGCCGAGCACCGCCGCGCGGCGCTCCGCGGCCGGCGCCCGCCCGAGCTCGCGCGCCGCTCGCCCCTCGAGAAAGCCGAGCAGCACCCCGGGCGCATCGCCGGGCGGGGAGTTGTCGAAGATCGCGTGGGCGGGGCCGCGATCGCTCGTAGCGTGGCCGCTCAAACCAGCGTCGCGCCAGAACGGACGCGGGTAGACCGCCATGCACTTGACGACCGAGCCGTGGGGCATGCGCTGCGTGAGGCCGTCGCGGCGAGCGGGAAGCTCCGGGCGGTAGGCGATCCGGCCCGCGAGCGCGGGCGCGGGCGCGGGCGCGACGATCGCGCGCCGGGCGGTCACCGGCTCGCTGCCGTCCACGATCGCCCGCACACCCCCGTCGTCCTGCTCGAGTGCGCGCACGGGCGAGGCCAGGCGCACGCGCGCGGGTCCGAGCTCCTCGGCCAGCGCGAGGGCGAGCCGCTGCGAGCCGCCCACGAACCGGTCCTGCTGGGCGCCGCCCTCGACCCCGATCAACCGGTCGAAACCTCCGCCCGAGCGGACGTAGAAGAGCACGTGCAGGAGCGACAGCTCGCCGGGCTCGGCCGCCCAGATCGCCTGGGTGGCGAGCTCGAGCAGCGTGCGGGCGCCGCGCGTCGGCACGTTGCGGCGGATCCACGCCGCGAACGTCTCGGCGTCGAGGCGCGCGGCGCGCGGCGCACGCCACGGTGCCTCGAGCGGGACGGTGCGCGCCAGGCGGTCGAGGCGCAGCCGCGCCTGGCCGAGGTCGAGGAGCGTCGCCGGGTCGAGGCGTGGGATCGAGCCCCGGTAGCGGCGCACGCGGCCGCGCCATTCGATCAGGTTGTCGCCGCGGCTGTGGGTGGGGAAGGTCTCGATGCCGAGCGAGCGCGCGAGCGCCGCGACCCGGTCCTGCGTCGGCCCGATCCACTGACCGCCGACCTCGACGACCTGCCCGCCGCCGATCGCCTCGTTGAGGATCCGCCCGCCAACGCGGTCGCGCGCCTCGAGCACGACGATCGAGCGACCGGTGGCCACGAGCTCGCGCGCCGCCACGAGGCCGGCGAGCCCGGCTCCGACGACGAGGAAGTCGGCGTCGGTCCCCGCGCCCAGAGCATCGCGCTGAGAGGCGGCTGCCGACATGCGCCCCATCACACCCGCCGCGGGCGGCGGCGTCAAGTCCCCGGCGCCTACTTCAGCGGGTCGTGGCCCCAGTTCATGAGCGAGTACCGCCAGGAGCTGCTCTCGACGTCCCCGCCGGGGCGCTGCGCGACGTGCCGAGCCACGTAGCCGTGGACCTTTCGCATGTGCTCGAGGTCGTCGTCGGTCAGGTCGTCGCGCCGCTTGCGCAGGATCTCGACGATCCTTCGCCCCGAGCGGTGCCCGGTCGACTCGCCGCCCTCCGCCTGCCCGACCGATTGCGACTCGTCGGTCTCGAGCCAGTCCTCGAGCTCCTTGGGAGTCATGTTCACCGCCTCGTCGAACCGGCGCTCGACGTCTTCCCTCCTCTTGTCGGACACGTCGCCTACTTCTTGTCGAGCGCCTCGGGCCGGTGCGCCGCCTGCTTGCCCGACTTATCGCTCTCGACGACGTAGCGCGGGTCGTCCTCCGAGCCCGTGACCTTCGTCCCCTTCTGGCCCTCGTTGCCGACTCGCCTCTCGCCCGTGACCTTCTCCTTGACCTCGCCCTCGGTCTTGCCCTGGGGCGTGTTCCACTCGACCCTGTCGCCCTTCTTCAGGTCGCCTGCCATCGAACCCTCCTTCGAGCGAAGCTCGCACCTTGTACGGCCCGCGCGCCAGCGCGGCTCACCGGCGACTAGCGCGCGGTGTGCAGGAGGTCCGGACCCCGCTCGAGCAGCTCGAGCGCCGCCGGGTCGGTGGCCAGCAGCGAGTAGAGCACGAAGTCCGGCCGCCGCCCCTTCATCGGCCGGTAGGAACGCAGGATGCCCTCGCGAGTGAAGCCGGCCGCCTCGGCGACCCGCTGCGAGGGCTCGTTGTCCGGCTCGACGAGGAGCTCGAGCCGCTCGAGATCGAGGTCGCTCAGCGCCCAGGCGGAGACCAGGCTGACCGCTCGGAGCGCCACCCCGCGCCGGCGCGCCCAGGGCGCCACCCAGTAGCCGATCTCGCCGCGGCCGCTGCGGCGGTCGAGCAGCGTGACCTCGACCGAGCCGAGGAAATCGCCTCCCTCGGCCCCCACCACGGCGAACGGAGCCGCCTCGCCGCGCGTCAGCCGCTCGTTCTGACCGGCCACGAAGGCACGCGCGTCGGCGGCCGAGTACGGCGTGGGAACGACCGTCCAGCGCGGGATCTCGGGGTCGCGGCACGCCTCGACGAGGTCGCGAACGTCGGCGTCGCGCCACGGCCGCAGCCGGACGGTGCCATCGGTGAGCCGCTGCTCAGGAACGCGGAGGGCGCGCACGGCTGCGGAGGCGGAACGGCATCGACACTCGCGCGGCGACCGTAGCGGAATCGGGCCGCCACGGCGCAGCCCTTCCGAGCGCGACGAGCGCCGCGAGCCCCGACAGCCCTGCCGCGGCGGCGAACGAGGCGGGATAGCCGCCCACGGAGGCCACCGCGCCCGCGAGCGGCGCCCCGAGCCCGATGCCGAGATCGAAGAACGCGGTGAACGCGCCGAGCGCCGCGCCGCGACGGCTCTCGTCCACGCGCTCGACCACGAGCAGCGCGAGCGACGGATACAGCAGCGAGAAGCCGACGCCGAGCACGAGCGCCCCGGCGAGCGCCAGGGGAAGCGACCCGGCCACCGCCACGAGCACGAGCCCGGCCGCCTCGACCGCCCCGGCGGCGATCGCGCACGGGCGCGCGCCGATCCGGTCCGGCAGGCGCCCGCCGAGCAGGCGGGCGGCCACCACCGCGGCGGTGAACGTCGTGAACACGACCGCTCCGCCGCCGATGCCGACCGCGTCCAGGTGCAGCACGACGAAGCTCGCCATCGTCGCGTATCCGATGCTCGCCAGGCCGAGCGCGAGGCCGGGCGCGAGCGAGGGCCGCGGGAGCAGCGGCGCCGGTGCGCGCCCGGGAGGCGGCGGCCGGTGCGGATCCGGCATGCGCCGGACGAGGATGGCCCCGGCGAGCGGCATGGCGGCCGCCAGCGCCCACACGGCGGCGTACCCGCCCGCGCCGAAGGCGAGCTCGCCCGCGAGCGTCCCGACCGACAGCCCGGTCCACACCGCGAGCCCGAACAGGCCGATCGCCTGCGCACGCCGGCCGCTCGGCGCGAGGTCGACGACCCACGTCGCCCCCGCGGTGAACACGAGCGCCTCGCCGAGGCCGAGCACGAGCCGCGCGAACACGAGCCCGGGGACGCCCGCGGGGACGAACAGGAGCGCCCCGGCGAGAGCCATGACGAGCGCGCCCGCGGAGAAGATCGCCCTCCGCCCGCGGGCGTCGGCGAGCCCGCCCGCCAGTGGCCGCGCGCCGATCGCCCCGACCGCGAACGCGCCGATCACCACTCCGACCGCCACGTCGCCGGCGCCGACCGGCCCGGTCACGTAGCGAGGAAGCACGGGGAGCGCCGCGCCGAGCGCGGTCAGCGACAGGAAACCCGAGCCGAAGACGCCGAGGAAGGCGAGGCGCGGCGCGCGCACGGTGGCGTCGTCGGCCGTCACGAGGCGACCGCCCGTTCCGCGAGGACGGCGTCGAGGACCGCGCGCGTGTCCCGCAAGTCGGCGAGCGTCGGGTCGGCGCCCGCGGCGATCAGCTCGTCGCGGCCGTGGGGGCCTGTCGCCACCCCGACCACGCGCGCGCCCGCGGCGCGGCCCGCGGCTACGTCGAGGGGGGTGTCGCCGACGAGGACGGTCTCCTCCGGCTCGGCGGCGTGCACGGCGGCGAAGCGCGACCGCGCCACCGCCACGAGCGCGGCCCGGCGCCGGTCATCCGATCCATATGCCCCGACCGCGAGGTCGAGATGGCCCTCGAGCCCGAACGCGCCGAGCTTCGTGGCGGCGTTGGGCTGAAGGTTTCCGGTGAGGACCGACTGAACGACCCCATCCATCTGGGCAAGCGTGGCAAGCGCCTCGCGCGCGCCCGGGAACGCGCGCCCGTCCGCCCGCATCGCAGCCGCACGCTCGGCGAGCGCCGCGGCGAGCGCGCCCGCGAAGCGCGGCCACACCCGCTCGCCGTCCTCGACCCCGTTCAGCGCGAGCGTCTCGAGTCCGATCTCGTGGTCGGTGCGGCCGGCCATCGCGGGCAGCCGCCCGGGTGGGCGCCCGACCGTGCGCGCGAAGGCCACGGCGAACGCCTCGTCCCGTGGCCCGCGCTGTCGAGCAGCGTTCCGTCGAGGACGAGGCGCATCCAGATGAGCCTAGGGACGCCGCGGCCCCCATCGGCGACGCGAGCGTCCGAGCGGGCACCTGCTACCCCTTCGCCGCCTCGCGCACCTCGTCGTAGTCGTCGTCGAGCTCCGTCCGCACCAGCGCGGCCACCAGCCGAGGTAGGTCGCGCTCCCCGACGCGCCCCGCAAGCGCCTCGGCGTCCTTGCCGAGGTTGAGCCGCTTGGCAGCGTCGAGCGCTCGCCGGTCGGCGAACGGACGCAGCTCGTCCCACGTCGCCTGCACCTCGCGGAAGAAGATGTCGACGCCCACGTCGCCGACTCCCTTGACCTCCTTGAGCAGTGCCCGCTCGTGCTTCGGATCGCGATCGGCCTCCTCGCGCAGCTTCCGGAGGTCCCCGCCATAGCGGTCGAGGAGGAGCTCGCTCGTCTCGCCGAGCATCGTCGAGGTGCGCTCCTGGTATCGCGTGTAACCGGCGTCGTTCAGGGCGTCGACCCGCTGCTTCCAAGTGGCGTCCGCCATCTTCTCGGGCGTCGTCCCTCCGGCGTCCGCGAGGGTGCGCGCCGCCCTTGTGGCGATGTCCGCCCCGATGCGCGCGCTGAAGAGGAGCGACGCGCAGAGCCACCGGAAGAGGGGCGAGGGCGTCCCCTTCTCGATGTCGATCCCGAGCTCCTCGCAGTAGGTGCGCCCGTGACGCTCGAGGAGCGCCTCGAGGACGGCGTCGCGGCTCGGTCTCGCCATGGGCGCCCATGTTAGGAAGTCCCGCGCTCGGGAACTCGGCTCGGAGGGCGTGGAAGCGCCCGCCATGGGATAGTCAAGACGAGCGAGCCGCCGCACACCGCCAATCGCAAGCCCGAGGAGGGACGCCAGTGATCCTGCGAGTCGACCGTCTCCAGATCGAGATGGACATGCCCGAGCAGCCCGATCCCGCCGCCGCGGCCGCCGTGCAGGAGCTCCTCGGTGGGCGATTCGGCGAGATGTCGACGTTCATGAACTACACGTTCCAGTCGTGGAACTTCCGCGGCCGCGAGAAGGTCCGGCCGTACTACGAGCTGATCGCCAACATCGGCACCGAGGAGTACGGGCATGTCGAGCTCGTCGCCTCGACGGTCAACGGCATGCTCACCGGTGCGAGCTCGGGCGGCGACCCCACCGACACGCCGCTCAAGGGCGTCATGCCGCCGCCGAACCCGCACCACTTCATCGTCCAGGGCCAGACCGCGGCCGTCGCCAACTCACTCGGCCAGCCGTGGCAGGGCGACTACGTGTTCAACTCGGGCGACCTCGTGCTCGACCTCCTGCATAACTTCTTCCTCGAGTGCGGCGCGCGGACGCACAAGATCCGCGTCTACGAGATGACCGACCACGCGATCGCCCGCCAGATGCTCGGGTACCTGTTCGTGCGCGGCGGCGTGCACGCGCTCGCGTACGCCAAGGCGCTCGAGGAGCTGACCGGCGCCACCGTGTGGAAGCTCCTCAATATCCCGAACGTCCCGAACTCCCACTTCCCGGAGACGAAGCAGTGGGAGGATCGCGGGCTGCACCGCACGCTCTACCGGTTCTCGGAGACCGACTTCCACAACCTCGGCGCGGTGTGGAACGGGACCCATCCCGAGGACGGCCAGGAGGTCACGGTCGAGCAGGGCCCGCCGGCGGGCGGCCAGCCGGCCGACTTCCCCGAGGCGCCCGAGCACTTCGTGCCGGGATACGACGTCGGGGAGCTCGCGGAGATCGCGAAGCGGATAATGGACGGGTCGCCGGGCGGCGTGAGCGTGAGCGGCGCTGGGCGCGGCGACGGCGGCCACGGCGACGGTGGCATCGTGGACAAGGCGCAGGAGAAGCTGGGCATGAAGGACAGCCCGGGGTCTTAGGGAGGGCTGGTGAGTCACCCTGAGACACCCCGCGCCAGGGAGACCCCGTGCACTGTGCTTTGACGCTCAGCGGCGCACTGCTGCTCGTGGGCTTCGTAGTGAACGCGATCCAGAGATCGCTTCTGCATCCGCTCGGACCCGCAGACGACCACAAGGCGATCTTCACCGAGTGCGCGGCAAGTGACGTGTGGGTCGCTACTCATCTTGCGGAGTTCCTGCTCGTGCTGGTGGCCTTCGCCGGGTTGCTCGTGCTCTGCTACGCGCTGCGGCAAGAGACGCCCTATCTCGCGCTGCTGGCCGCTGGCGCGCCATCGCGACTGCGGGGATATGGGCCGCCCTCCAAGGTGTCGATGGGGTCGCGCTCAAGCAGGCGGTCGACGCTTGGGTCGCCGCGCCGGGTAGCGAGAAGGCGAGCCGCTTCGCCGATGCTGAAAGCGTGTGCTGGATCGAGTGGGGCCTCCAGAGCTACTTCCGGGTCGTGCTCGGCGTTGCCTTGCTGCTCTTGGGCGCTGCGGCAGCAGCGCCGCCTCGTCTCGACCTGGCTCGGCGCGCTCCTGGCGTTCGCCGGGCTGCTCTCCCTCACCGTAGGCATCTCCGTCGGCTACGCCGGTTTTGAGAGCAGCTTCCAGGACGCCGTAGCCATCGCCTTCCAGCTCGTCTTCCTCGTCTTCGCCGTCGGACTGCTCGTCGTCGGCCGCCGAGCCCGAGAGCCCGGCACCAGCGCGGCCAGCACCTAGAGACTCGCGGCGGGTTCCTGGGGCTGGCGAGGCCGCTGCTTCGCTCGAAATGCGAGGCCTAACGGCCGAAACTACATCGAGAGCGTGCGGGAGCGCACGACCTCGTCGGGCAAAAGTGGAGACGGTGGGAATCGAACCCACGTCCGCGGACGCGTCAGGGACGGCTTCTACGAGCGTAGTCGGCTCTCTGGGTCTCGCCTCCCGCTCGCCGTGCCGACGGGGTTGCGGGAGGCCAGCCCTCTGAGTGTCCCCACCGCGCCGAGGGCGAGCGCGGTGGGCGAGCCCGTTATCTGATGCCGGTGATCCGCCCCACGGGCCGAGGGCGGGCCGACACCCTCACAGGCCTAGTTGTTAGGCCGCGAGGGCGAACTCGTGAGAGTCCGCACTTATGGTTTTCCCGGTTGTTTTACGAGGCCTACCGGGAACCTCGACTCGCAACCGTCCCCCACGGATCGTCCACGTCGAAGCCTGTCGTCCCCGTGGTGACGCCTGAATTCTAGCTGCGAGCACACCGCTCGAGAGCCGAGCGACGCGCTGCGAGAATAGGAGCGTGCACGAGCGACTCGAGACGACAGAACGCGCCGCGATGTCACCCGCGGACGGCCCTGCGCCCTCGCACGATGGTGTCGCGAGCAGGTCGGCGGACGGCGTGATCGTTGGAGCCGGCGAGCCGGCGGCCGCGGACCGAGCGGGGCAGGCGTGGGCGGCGCCCGCGCCCACCCCACACAGCGCGGGCACGGCGCCCGAACTCCGCCCCACCCCGGCTCCCGCCCCGCCCACGCCGCACTGGAAGCGCGGACTCGGCCTGCTCGCCGCGGCCGGCGTGCTGCTGCTCAAGTTCGGGGCCAAGCTCAAGGGCCTCCTCCTGCTCCTTCCCAAGCTCAAGCTGTTCTCGACCTCGGCGTCGATGCTCGTCTCGATCGGGGCCTACGCGCTGATCTGGGGCTGGCGTTTCGCGGTCGGGTTCGTGCTGCTCTTGCTCGTGCACGAGTACGGGCACGTGCTCCAGCTCCGCCGTGAGGGGATCAAGGCGACCGCGCCGATGTTCATCCCCTTCCTGGGCGCGTTCGTCGGCATGAAGGAGATGCCCAAGGACGCCGCCGCCGAGGCGCGCGTGGGGCTCGCGGGGCCGATCCTCGGGTCGCTCGCCTGCCTCGTCCCGGTGGGGCTCTACCTCGTCACGGGCAACGAGCTGTTCCAGGCGCTCGCGTTCGTCGGCTTCTTCCTCAACCTGTTCAACCTGCTGCCAGTCCTGCCGCTCGACGGCGGGCGGGCGATGGCGGCGCTGTCGCCGTGGATGTGGCTGATCGGGTTCGCGCTGCTCGTGGCCGCCGCGATCGCCTTCCCGAACCCGATCATGCTGATCGTCCTGCTGCTCGGCGGCTTCGAGACCTGGCGGCGGTGGAAGGCGCGCAAGACGCCCGAGTCGCAGCGCTACAACCAGGTCCGGCCGGCCACGCGCGCCGCGGTCGCCGCGGTGTACGTGGGGCTGGCGGTCGCGCTCGCGGTCGGGATGGACCTGACGTTCGTGGCGCGCGACCTGAGCAGCGTGTGAGCGCCGCGGGCGCTCAGCCCCGCTCGCTCAGCGCCCGCTCGATCTCCCGCCGCTGCTCGCGCTCCTTGATGTCGCGGCGGCGGTCGACCGCCGCCTTGCCGCGGGCGAGAGCGAGCTCGACCTTGGCCCATGGCCCGCGGAAGTAGACCCGCGTGGGCACGAGGGTCAGGCCCTTCTCGTGCGTCCGCCCGATCAGGCGGTCGAGCTCGCGGCGGTGGAGCAGGAGCTTGCGGGCGCGCTCGGGCTCGTGGTTCTCGCGCGCGGCCGGGCGGTAGGGCGCCACGTACATCCGGTGCAGCCACAGCTCGCCGTCCTCGAGCGAGGAGTAGGCGTCCTTGAGCTGGGCGCCACCCTCGCGCAGCGACTTGACCTCCGACCCCTGGAGCTCGATGCCGCACTCGAAGCGGTCGAGCAGCTCGTAGCGGTAGGACGCCTGGCGGTTGGTGGCGACGTCGCCGGGCGCCGCCTTGCGCTTGCCGCCCTTCTTGGGCACGGGCCGGCGCCGTCCGCCTAGCCGCCGCCGGCCGGCGACACGTCGACGCGCCCGCGCGGGGCGTCGACGCGCTCGACCTCAACCGTGACCGGGTCGCCGATCCGCACGGCGCGCCCCGACTCCTCGCCCACCAGGGCGGTCTCGGCCTCGTTCACCGAGTACCACTCGTCCCCCAGCCGCCGCGCCGGGAGGAGCCCCTCGAAGCCCTCGTCGCCGAACCGGACGAACGCGCCCTTGCCGATCACGCCGACCACCTCGCCGTCGAACGCGGGCGCCGCGGGGCCGCCGCCAGCCTCCGCGAGCGCCCGCTCGAGCAGGAAGGCGCTGCACACGTCGGCCGCGTCGCGCTCGACGCGCAGCGCCTCGCGCTCGGCGAGCGAGGAGTGGGCGGCCACGTCGGCCAGCTCCTCGGCGCGCGGCGCGGCCTCCTCGAGCCCGAGCGAGGCGAGCAGCGCGCGGTGGCACACGAGGTCTGGGTAGCGCCGGATCGGCGAGGTGAAGTGGCAGTAGCGCGGGCTTCCGAGGCCGGCGTGGCCGACGTTGCGCGGCGAGTAGGTCGCCTGCTTGAGCGAGCGTAGGACGAGCGCGGTCAGCCCCTCGCGCCCGCGTCCGTCCGCCCGGCGCACCCACGCGGCCACCAGGCGGCTCGCCTCCGCGGCGAGCTCGGCCGCCTGCTGAGGGCTCACGTGCTCGGGCAGCGGCGGCGTCGGGACCCCGAGGCTCGCGAGCTGGTCGACGAGCCGCTCGATCGCGGCGGGGTCGGGGCGCTCGTGCACCCGGTAGAGCGCCGGCGACCGGCGGTCTGCGAGGTGGCCGGCGACCTGCTCGTTGGCGAGGATCATCAGGTGCTCGATCAGCTCGTGCGACTCGGTCTGCTCCTCGTGGACCACGCCGGTCACATGGCCGTCGGAGTCGAACAGGTAGCTCGGCTCGAGCGAGTCGACCTCGAGCGCGGCCTCGAGCTCGTCGCGGCGGGCGCGCAGCGCGGCGGCGACCTCCCGCGCGGCGGCGAGCGGCTCGCCCCACGGCTCGCCGGCGTGCTCACGGCCCTGGAAGATCTTCTCCACCTGATCGTAGGAGAGGCGCGCGTCGGAGCGGATCGTCGAGCGACCGAAGCTCACCGAATCGACCGCGGCGCCGCGCATGAGCATCTCCACCGTCACCGCCGCCCGCGCCTCGCCGGGCACGAGGCTGCACGCCTCGCTCGAGAGCGCGTGCGGGAGCATCGGCTCGACCGCGCCGGGGACGTACACGCTCGTCGCGCGCCGCAGGGTCTCCGCCTCGAGCGCGCCGCCCGGCCGCACGTTCGCGTTCACGTCGGCGATGTGCACCCACACGCGGATCACGTCGTCGGCCTCGCGGCGCGCGGAGATCGCGTCGTCGAAGTCGCGCGCGGTCACCGGGTCGACGGTGAAGGTGGGCAGGTCGGTGAGGTCGCGGCGGCGGCCGTCCCGGTCGAGGTCCCGGCGCGTCGCCGCCTCGGCCGCCTCGCCCTCCACCGCGCGGGGGAACGCGCGGTGGAGGCCTCGGTCGAGCATCAGGCCCTCGAGCACGTCACGCGCCACGTCCGGCCGTCCCAGTCGTCGCACGACGCGCGGCCCGCGCTTGCCGAAGCCGACCAGCACGAGCTCGCCCGTCTCGGCCCCGCCGCGCGCCCGCCCGTCGAGCGCCTGCCGCCGGCCGCGCTCGAACAGCGGCTCGGCCACGAGCAGGCGCCCGCGGCGCTCGATCATCGCCACCCGCGGCTCGGTGGCCGCGCGCCGCGGGGAGCGCGGCTCGCGCGCGGGCGCACCGTCGCGCCCGTCACGGTCGCCCCCGCGGCCTCGCCGGCGGCCGCGCCGGGCGGGCGCCGCCCCCGGCCCGGTCATCGGACCTCTCGGGCCAGGACGTCGAGCGCGACGGGCAGCGCCTCGTCGCGGCGCGTGCGCGGCTTGTCCTTCGCCTTCCTCTTCGGCACGATCCCGCGCGTGCCGATGTTGGCGCCGCTCGGGAGGTAGTAGCGGCCGACCGTCAGGTCGAGGGCGCCCCCGTTCGAGAGCGGCTCGATCTCCTGGAAGACACCCTTGCCGAAGGTCTTCTCCCCCACGACCTGGCCGCGCCCGCGGTCGCGCACCGCGCCGGCGACGATCTCCGAGGCGCTCGCGCTGCCCCCGTCGACCAGCACCACGAGCGGCACCCGGAGGGCGATCGCGTCGCCCTCGGCGTCGTAGACCCGTTCCGCGCGGCTTCGACCGTCGGTGGCCACGATCGGCCCGTCCTCGATGAAGACGCTCGCCACGAGCACCGCCTCGTGCAGGAGGCCGCCGCCGTTCCCCCGGAGATCGAGCACGATTCCCTGGGCGCCCTGCTGCTGGAGCCGCCGGACCGCGGCGGCCACCTCTCCGTGGGCCCCCGTGGAGAAGCTCGCGAGCTCGATGACGCCGAGCTTCTTGCCGTCGACGGTCTTCATCTCGGTCTCGACGGCCGGGGCTTGTATCCGCTCGCGCTCGACCCGCACCGTGCGGCGTTCCTTGCCGCCGGGCTCGATGAGCGTGAGGCGGACCGAGGTGCCCGGCGGCCCCTTGATCCTCGCCGTCGCCGTCGCGGCGCTCTCGCCCGCGATAGAGCGGCCGTCGACCGCGGTCACGACCGCGCCCTGGCGGATGCCGGCGCGCTTGGCCGGGGACCCGTCGAACACCGACACCACCTGAAAACCGCGCTTGACCTCCTCGATGCGCATGCCGACGCCCTCGAACTGGCCGTCGACCACCTGCTGCAGGCGCTGAGTCTCGCGCGGCGGGAAGTAGTGCGAGAAGCGGTCCCCGAGCGCGGCGACGATGCCCTTGAGCGACGCCTCCTCGAGCCGCTCGACGCTCACCGGGCGGATGAACTTCTGCTCGATGTCGCTGATGATCTCGGCGCGCAGGGCGCGGTCGTCCTCGACGAACGCCGTCCGCAGGCCGTCGGGCAGGAGGCGGGGGTGGCCTCCGAGCCACAACCCGGCGGACAGCCCGATCAGGGCGCACAGCAGGGCGATGAGGACTTGACGCGCGCGGGACATGGCGTTCGGGCGGGGCGGCGCGCCGAGCGCCGCGCCCTCGAGGCTAGCGGTGCGCGCCGGGCGATCCGCCGGCTGTACGCGGCCTAGGACGTGGCCGCGGACCCGCAGCCGCATGAACAACTCGCCGTCGCGCTCGAGCACCGCGACCGGCTCGAGCTCGACCGGCTCCGGGAAGGCCGGGCCGTCGACGATCGTCAACGGATCTTCGCCACCCAGGAGCTTCGGCGCGAGCGACAGGAAGAGCTCGTCGACGAGGCCGGCCGAGAGCAGGTCGGCGTTGAGCGTCGGGCCGCCCTCGCACAGGATCGATCGGACGCCCCACTCGGCGCGCAGGCGCCCCAGCGCATCGGCGAGGTCGACGCGGCCGGGCGGCCCGCTCGCCCCCTCGCCCCGGACGTACTCGACGCGCGCCGCGGTCGGGGGCAGCTCCTCGTCCGCCGCGGTCAGGATCACCACGCGCTGCTCGGGCGCTTCGAGAAGCGGCGCCTCGGCGAGGCCCGCGAGCCGCCGGCTGACCACGCACGCGAGCGGGTCCTCGGCGAGCCCCTCGCGCCGGCGCCGCTCGCGGCGGTCCGGGTCGCGCACGATCCGTCCGTAGCGCTCGACGCGCACGGTGCCCGCCCCGACCATCACCGCGTCGACCTGGGTGCGCAGGCCGTGGAAAAGCTCGCGGTCGGCGCGCCCGCCGAGGCCCGCGGTGCGCCCCCCGAGCGTGGCGCGCCCGTCGAGCGTCGAGATCATGTTGAGGACGAGGTACGGCCGCCCCGGCGGCGCGAGCTCGGCGAGGCGCAGGTCGCTCGTCGCCTCCGTCGACGACAGCTCACCGGGCGCGGGCAGGAGCCGGCGCAGGCGGACCGGCTCGTGGCCCGGGTCGGATGAGGCGCCTGGGCCCACCGCGCGGTTCGCGCCGCTACGGCGCGATGCTCACCATGCGCTCGATCGGCACGCGTGCGCGCTCCGCGATCGCCGGCGGGACCTTGACCATGTGCTCCCCGCCCTCCTCGGCGAGCGCGTCGCGCAGCTTGGGGAGGGTGATCATCTTCATGTACTGGCACACCGCCTCGCGGTTGGCGGCGATGAAGCGTTTGTCCGGGTTCTCGGCGGCGAGCGGGTGGAGCATTCCGGTCTCGGTGGCGACGATGAACGTCTCGGAGTCGGACTCGCGCGCGTGGCGGAGCATGCCGCCCGTCGAGAGCATGTGCGTCGACTCGGGATCGACGTCGCCGGCGGCCACGTACTCCATCACCGACGTCGAGCACCCGCACTCCGGATGGATCAGGAACTCGGCGCCGGGATGCTCACCGCGCACGCGGGCGATGTCGCCGGGGCGGATGCCGGCGTGCACGTGGCACTCGCCCATCCACACGTGCATCCGCCGACCGGTCACCTGCTCGACGTAGGCGCCGAGGAACATGTCGGGACCGAACAGGATCTCGACGTCGTCCCCGCGCTCGCGGCGGATGTGCTCGACGACCTGCACGGCGTTCGACGACGTGCAGCAGTAGTCGGTCTCCGCCTTGACCTCGGCCGAGGTGTTGACGTACATGACGACGACCGCGCCGGGGTGCTCGCGCTTCCAGGCCCGCAGCTCCTCGGCGGTGATCGCGTCGGCGAGCGAGCAGCCCGCGCCCAGGTCGGGCAGGAGGACGGTCTTCTCGGGCGAGAGGATCGACGCCGTCTCGGCCATGAAGTGGACGCCGCAGAAGGCGATCGCCTCGGAGTCGGTGTCGGCCGCGCGCTGCGACAGCGCGAGCGAGTCGCCCACGAAGTCGGCGACCGCCTGGACCTCGGGGAGCTGGTAGTTGTGGGCGAGGATGACGGCGTCACGGTCGACGGCGAGCCGGCGCACCTCCTCGCTGAGCGCGTCGATCTCCTCCGCGGAGAGCGGATCGGCGGTCGGAGCGGTGGGGAGGACGGGAAGGGCGATGGACACGGCGGTCGCCTGCCTGCGGACGAGCGGCGGGTTTGCTGCCCCGTGAAGTCTAGAGCGGGTCGAGCGACATGCTCAGGTCGAGCGCCGGGGCCGAGTGCGTGAGCGCGCCCACGCTGACGTAGTCGACCCCGGTCTCGGCGATCGCGCGGACCGTGTCGAGGGTGATCCCGCCCGAGGCCTCGGTCTGCGCGCGTCCGCGCGCTCGCGCGACCGCCTCGCGCAGCTCGGCGAGCGGAAGGTTGTCGAGCAGCACGCGCGGGGCGCCGGCCGCGAGCGCCTCGTCGACCTCGTCCAGGCTCGCGCACTCGACGACGACCTCGAGTCCCGTTCGGTCGGCCGCCGCGACCGCCGCGCGCGCCGCCGCGGCGATCCCGCCGGCGAGTGCCGCGTGGTTCTCCTTGACGAGCAGGGCGTCGTACAGGCCGGCGCGGTGGTTGCGACCGCCGCCCGCGGCCACCGCGCGCTTCTCGAGCGCACGCAGCCCGGGGGTCGTCTTGCGTGTGTCGAGGATGGCGGCGCCCGTGCCCGCGACCGCCTCTACGTACCGGGCGGTGAGCGTGGCCACGCCGGACAGCCGCCCGAGGAAGTTGAGCGCGACGCGCTCGCCGGCGAGGAGGGGCGCCGCCGGACCGGCGATCTCGGCGACGAGGCGCCCGGCGTCGCCCTCGTCCCCGTCCGCGGCGTGCGCGCGCCAGCGCAGCGCAAGCTCGAGCCGTCGGAACACCGCCTCGGCCACATCGAGCCCGGCGACCACCCCTTCGGCCTTCTGGACGATGCGCGCCCGAGCGCGTGCTCCGGCCGGGACGACCGCGGCCGCCGTGAGGTCGCCCGCCCCGACGTCCTCGGCCAGCGCCAGGTCGATCAGCTCCTGCACCGCGCGCAGGCTAGAGGCGAGCGGGCGGCGCGCCTCCGAGGCGGTCGGAGATTTCGCGTCACTGCTCTCGCGAAGGCGGCGCGACCTCTATCCTCAAGGGGTGGACCCGACCTGGAGCTTCCTCACCAACCACGCGCTCGCGCTCATCTGCGTCGTGGGAACCCCCGGCATGCGGCTGCGCGACATCGCCGCCGAGGTCGGGATTACCGAGCGCGCCGCGCACCGGATCATGTCCGATCTCGTCGAGGCGGGCTTCCTCACCCGCCACCGCGTCGGCCGGCGGAACTTCTACGAGGTGCACCCGGAGGTCCCGCTGCGCCATCCGCTCGTCGAGGATCGGACGCTCGGCGAGCTCATCGGTGGCCTGATCGCCCGCCCGCCGCCGGGGCCCGACGAGTCCGAGCCGGCCGGGGTCAGCGGCGCGAGCTAGGCCGGCGCGCGGCGCGGCCCTAGGCGGCCTCGGCGGGGCGCGCCTGCGGGCCCCGCCTCGCTCGCCCGCCGCAGGAGCTCGGCTCGCACGAGCTCGGCGAGGTCGCCGTCGAGCACGCGCCGGACGTCGCCGACCTCGACGCCGGTGCGGTGGTCCTTGACCATCGTGTAAGGGTGCAGGACGTAGGAGCGGATCTGCGAGCCCCAACCCACGTCCTCGGCCTCGCCCTTCTCGGTCGCGAGCTCCTCGCGCCGCAGGCGTTCCTCGCGCTCGAGCAGCTTGGAGCGGAGCATGGCCGTGGCGGTCGAACGGTTCGAGGACTGCGAGCGCTCGTTCTGGCACTGGACCACGATGCCGGTCGGCCGGTGTGTGATCCTCACCGCGGAGTCGGTCTTGTTCACGTGCTGGCCGCCCGCGCCCGAGGCGCGGTAGGTATCGACCTGGAGGTCGGCATCGTCGATCTCGACCTCGACCGCATCCTCGACGAGCGGCGCGACCTCGACGAGCGCGAACGCGGTGTGCCGCCGCGACGACGCGTCGAACGGCGAGATCCGCACGAGCCGGTGGACGCCCTTCTCGGCGGACAGGAGCCCGTACGCGTTGACGCCGCGCGCCACGAAGGTCGCCGACTTGATCCCGGCCTCCTCCCCCGGGCTCGCCTCCTTGAGCTCGACACCGAAGCCGCGCCGCTCGCCGAAGCGAAGCTCCATGCGCAGGAGCATCTCCGCCCAGTCCTGCGAGTCCGTGCCGCCCGTGCCCGCGTGCACCGACACGACGGCGTCGCCCCCGTCGTAGGGGCCCGAGAAGAGTCGCTCCTCCTCTAGCTCGGCGAGGCGGGTCTCGAGCGCCGTGCGCTGCTCGTCGACCTCGGCGGCGATCGATGGGTCCTCGTCCGCGAGCTCCTCGAGCTCCTCGAGCTCCTCGACGCCCGCCTCGACCTCACGGTACGCGGCGAGCCTGCGCCCCACGCGCGCGTGCTCGGCCGACACCTTCGCGGCCCGGTCCTGGTCGTCCCAGAAGCCGGGCTCCCCCATCTCTCGCTCGAGCGCCGTGAGGAGCTCGCTCAGCGCAGGTGGGTCAAAGGTAGTCCGCGAGCAGCTTGAGCTGGTCGCGGAGGGTCGAGACGGCGGCGTCGGCCATGGCGCGGCGAAGCTAGCACGTCGGCCGGGGGCCCCGGCCGCCCTACTGCCCGTGGCACTTCTTGAACTTGAGCCCCGAGCCGCACCAGCACGGGTCGTTGCGGCCGATCTGCTCGTGCTCGTCGAGCCGGCGCGGCTCGACCGTGCGCACGACCTCGTCCTCGGCGCCCGGCAGCACCGGCTCGCCGTAGTCGGCGGCGAGGCCGGGCATCGCCGCGCCGACGCCGCCGGCGCCGGCCGCCACCGCGCCCGCCTGCGCCCGCGCCGCCGCGAGCGCGCTCGGCTGATCGGCGTCGACCCCGCCGCTGTACTGGAGCGCGCGCAGACCCGGGCCCGCGCCCGCCGCCTCGGGCAGCGCCTCGCCGTCGGGCCCCTGCACCTCGACGTCGACGTGGAAGATGTAGCGCGCGAACTCCTCCCAGATGCCGTTGATCAGCGCGGTGAACATCTCGAACGCCTCGTTCTTGTAGGCGACGAGCGGATCGATCTGGGCGAACCCCCGCAGATGGATTCCCTCGCGCAGGTAGTCCATGTCGTGCAGGTGCTCGCGCCAGCGCTCGTCGATGATCTGGAGCAGGACGAACCGCTCGAGCGCGCGCATCAGCTCCTGCCCGAGCTCCTGCTCGCGCTCGTCGTAGGCCTTGACCACGTCGTCGCGTAGGTCGCCGATCAGCGCGGTCCGCTCGAGCGCGTTGGGGTCGAGGTCCTCGGGCTGGATCGCCACCGGATAGAGCTGCTCGAGCTGGGTGAACAGCCCATCGAGGTCCCACTCCTCGACGAACTCGCCGGCGAGGTACTGCCCG
>DATHAN010000008.1:0-6198 GCA_035296645.1 Thermoleophilaceae bacterium | reverse complement strand
TACTTCTTCGCGTTCGGGTCGATCGCCTTCTACGGGCTGATGCTCGGGGGCTGGGCCTCGGGCTCCAAGTACTCGTTCCTCGGCTCGATGCGCGCCGCCGCGCAGCTCGTCTCCTACGAGGTGGCGATCGGCCTCTCGCTGCTCGGCGTGGCGATGACCGCGGGCTCGCTGTCGCTCGTCGACATCGTCGAGGCCCAGGGCGACGTGTGGTTCGTCGTCCCCCAGATCGTCGGCTTCCTGGCCTTCATGGTCGCCGGCTTCGCCGAGGCCTCGCGCCCGCCGTTCGACCTCCCCGAGGCCGACGCCGAGCTCGTCGCCGGCTACAACACCGAGTTCGGCGGCATGCGCTTCGGCACGTTCTTCATGGCCGAGTACATGGAGGTCGTGGTCATTTCGGGGATCGCCACCGCGGTGTTCCTCGGAGGCTGGCACGGGCCGGGGCCCGAGTGGCTCGGCCCGCTGTGGGTGCTGCTCAAGATGCTCGCGCTCATCTTCCTGTTCATCTGGGTCCGAGCCACCCTCCCCCGCTTCCGCTACGACCAGCTCATGTCCTTCGGCTGGAAGGTGCTCCTGCCGCTAACCACGGTCAACGTGGTCGTGACCGCAATCGTCGTAGTCCTCGTCTGACCGCTCGGAGGTTCCACCCCATGGCTGACACCGTGTCGAACAGCTCGTCAAGCGGCTCCTCCGAGGAGCCGTCGAACGGCTCGGGGAACGGCTTCGCCGACGACGTGGTCGCCGTCCAGCGCGCCCCCTCGCCGAGCACGGCGAAGGCGATCTACCGCTCGTTCGGCGCCACGCTCAAGGGGCTGCGCACGACGTTCGGGCGCGTGCTCGAGAAGCCGACAACGATCGAGTACCCCGAGGAGAAGACGCCGGTCTACCCGCGCTTCCGCGGTCGCCACAAGCTCCACCGCTTCGAGGACACGGGGCTCGAGAAGTGCGTGGGCTGCTCGCTGTGCGCGGCGGCGTGCCCGGCGGAGTGCATCCGGGTGGTCGCCGCGGAGAACACGCCCGAGCACCAGGTCTCGGCGGGCGAGCGCTACGCGGCGATCTACGAAATCAACCTCACGCGCTGCATCTTCTGCGGCTACTGCGAGGTCGCGTGCCCGTTCGACGCGATCACCATGGGCAACGACTACGAGCTCTCGGACTACACGCGCTCGGACCTGATCTTCACCAAGGAGATGCTGCTCGCCGACCCCGTCGAGCGCACGCCGCTGCGGCGCGAGGGCGAGTAGGCGCTCGGCGGACGGCGGCGCGGCCATGCTGTCCGAGCAGATCCTGTTCTTCGTGGCCGCGGCTGGCGCGCTCGCCGGCGCGGTCGGCGTGGTCGCGCTGCGCAACCCGTTCTTCAGCGTCCTCGCGCTGGTCGGCCACCTGCTCGCGCTCGCGGTGCTCTTCCTCCTGCTGCGGGCCGAGTTCGTGGCGGCCGCGCAGGTCGTGGTCTACGCCGGCGCGGTGATGGTGCTGTACGTCTTCGTCGTCACCTACGTGGGCGGCTCCGAGGAGCCGCTCGGGCCGTCGCTCGGCGCCATCCGGGCGGTCGGCCCCCTGTTCGCGGTCGCGCTGCTCGCCGAGATCGCGATCGCCACGGTCGCGACCGGCCTCAAGGCCGTGGGCTCGCGCGGGTCGGAGGTCGCGGCCGGGTTCGGCTCGCCCCAGGCGATCGGCGCCCTGCTCATGGAGAAGTTCCTGATCGCCTTCGAGGCGGCGTCGTTCCTGCTCCTGCTGGCCGCGGTGGCCGCCGTCGTGCTCGCGGGGCGTCGGCGCGGCCTCGAGGAGGCGGGCGGAGAGCGCGTGCTCCAGCTCGGGCGCCGGCCCGAGACCGGCCCGCAGGCGACCGACCGCTCGGCGGGCGAGCAGGGCGGCTACGGCGGGCGGGCGATCGACAAGCCGGCGAGCGCGGCGCGCGGGGGGCAGTCCACGTGAGCATGACCTGGTTCGTCGTGCTGTCGGCGTTCATCTTCTGCATCGGGGCGGCGGGCGTCCTCACGCGGCGCAACCCGCTCGTGATCCTGCTGTGCCTCGAGCTGATGCTGAACGCGGGGAACCTCGCCCTGCTCGCCTTCGCGCGCGGCCACGGCGACGGCGCGGGTCAGGTGTTCGCGCTCGTCGTGATGGTGATCGCCGCGTGCGAGGTGGTGATCGGCCTCGGGCTGATCGTGGCGATGTATCGCCACAAGCTCCCGATCGACGCCGACGAGATGTCGGAGCTGCGCGGATGACCCCGCACGCCGTCTCGTGGGCGTGGGTCGTACTCGCCCTCCCGCTTGCGGGGACGGTCGGGATCGCGCTCGGCTGGCGCACGCTCGGCGGCCGGCTCGCGGGATGGATCGGCTCGGGCACGATCGGGCTGTCGTTCCTCGCCGGGCTCGCGATGTACACGACGCTCGAGGAGGTCCCGCCGCCGGGCCGGCACCTCGTCGGCAGCGCATGGGAGTACGTCGGAACGAGCGGCGTGCACGTCGACCTCGCGGTCCTCGTCGACCCCCTGTCGACGTTCATGGTGCTCGTGGTCACGAGCGTGTCGTTCCTGATCCACGTCTACTCGGTCGCCTACCTCGACTCCGACCGGGGCTACGCCCGCTTCTTCTCGTACCTCAACTTCTTCGTCTTCTCGATGCTGCTGCTGGTGCTGGCGGCCAACTTCGTCGTCCTCATCGTCGGATGGGCGTTCGTGGGGGCGGCCTCTTACCTCCTGATCTCGTTCTGGTACCGGCGCGACACCGCCACGCGCGCCGGCATCAAGGCGTTCGTAATTAACGTGATCGGCGACGTCGGGCTCGTCGTCGCCGCGTTCCTCATCCTCAGCCAGCTCGGGTCGCTCGACTACGCGGCGGCGTTCGCCGCGGTGAAGAGCGTCCCGCGCGACGACGGGGTCCTGATCGCCGCGTGCCTCCTGCTGCTCGTGGGCGCGTTCGCCAAGTCGGGCCAGCTCCCCCTGCATACCTGGCTTCCTGACGCGATGGAGGGCCCGACGCCGGTCTCCGCGCTGATCCACGCGGCGACCATGGTCACCGCGGGCGTGTACCTGATCGCGCGCTGCTACCCGCTGTTCGAGCACGCCCCGACCGCGGCGGCGATCGGGGCGATCGTCGGGACGCTCACGCTGCTGTTCGCGGCGACGGTCGCGCTCGTGGTCACCGACCTCAAGCGCATCATCGCGTACTCGACGATCTCGCAGATCGGCTACATGGTGCTCGGGGTGAGCGCGTTCGCGTACTCCGCCGGGCTCTTCCATCTCATGACGCACGCCTTCTTCAAGGCGCTCCTGTTCATGGGGGCCGGCTCGGTCGTGTCGGCGCTCGGGATGACGAACGAGTCGATCGACCGCATGAGCGGCTTCCGCAAGGCGATGCCGTTCACCTTCGCCACGTTCACGATCGGCGCGGCGGCGCTCGCGGGCTTCCCGCTCCTGTCGGGCTTCTTCTCGAAGGACGAGGTCCTCAGCTACACGCTCCACCGCGGCGGGCTGTACACGCTGCTCGCGGTGCTCGGGTACGCGGCCGCGCTGCTCACCGCCTTCTACGCCTTCCGCATGGTGTTCCGCGTCTTCTTCGGCGAGCCCGTCGAGGGGGCGAGTTCCCTGGAACGGGGCGACCTGTACCACGCCGAGCCGCGCAACCCGCTCACCGGCGAGGAGGAGGACACCGACGTGGGGTTCCCCGGGCCCGAGCACCACATCGCTGAGCGCGCGTTCTCGATGAAGGCGCCGATGGCGATCCTCGCCCTGCTCGCCGTGGTCGGAGGGCTCATGGCCGTGCCCGGCCTGACCGCCGAGGTCGAACACTTCCTCGAGCCGAGCTTCGCCGCATCCGAGCACCTCCACGAAAAGCCGCCCGTGTCCGAGCAGCTCACGGGGCTCGCGATCGGCGGCGTGCTCGCGCTGCTCGGGATCGGCGCGGCGTACCTCGTGTACCTGCGGCGCCCGTCGCTCGCCCGCAGCGCGCGCGAGCGGCTCTCGCTCGTTCACCGCTTCCTCGTCAACAAGTGGTACTTCGACGAGCTGTACGACCGGGCGTTCGTGCGGCCGGGGCGGGCGCTCGGGCGCTTCGGGCGCGCGACGGTCGAGCGGGTGCTCGTGCAGGGTGCGCTCGTGGGCGGGGCGACCGGCGTGGTGCGCGCCGGGACGGCGTTCGCGCGCGCGATCCAGACCGGCTACCTGCGGGCGTACGCGCTGCTGCTGCTCGCCGGCGTGTGCGCGCTCGCCCTCTACTTCCTGATCGCGAGCCGCTGAGGGACCGCCGCCCGTGCCCGTGCTCGACATCCCGCTTCCGATCTTCCTCGCGCTGCCGTTCGCCGCCGGGGTCGTGTGTCTCGCCGTGCCGGCGCGGTACGCGCGCTGGGTCGCGCTCGCGGGGGCGGCGGGGGCGTTCGCCTACACGCTGTTCATGGTCGCCGACTTCGCCCCGGGCGGGACCGGCCTGCGCTACGTCACCGACGTCCCGTGGATCCCCGAGCTCGGCATCCGCTTCTCGCTCGGGGTCGACGGGCTGTCGCTCTTCCTCGTCACGCTCACCGCGTTCCTGTGGCTCGCCGCCACGCTCGCCGTCGCCCTGCGTCGCGGCGACGGTGCCTTCGAGCGCCCGAAGCTCTTCTTCTTCCACCTCGGGCTCGCCGAGTCGGCGGTGCTCGGCGCGTTCATGGCGCAGGACCTCGCGCTGTTCGTCGCCTTCTTCGACCTCATGCTCGTGCCGTTCTACTTCCTGATCGGGCAGTGGGGTGGGCACGAGCGTGTGCGCGCGACGACCAAGTTCGTGATCTACACGCTCCTGGGGTCGCTGCTCATGCTCGCCGCGGCGGTCGCGCTCGGAGTGCTCTCGACGCCCCGCGGGGGCGACATCTCGTTCGCGCTGACCGACCTCGCCGAGCGCTCGCTGCCCGAGAGCGCGCAGATACCGATCTTCCTCGCGTTCGCCGCCGCTTTCCTCGTCAAGGCACCGGCGTTCCCGGTGCACGGGTGGCTGCCGGAGACCTATCGGGCAACGCCCCTGCCGGTGCTCGCGCTGCTGTCGGCGGTGCTCTCGAAGGTCGGGGTCTACGGCTTCCTGCGCGTCGTGCTGCCGATCCTCCCCGACGCCTCGGTCGCGCTCCAGGAGGTCATGCTCGTGATCGCCGTGTTCTCGATCCTGTACGGGTCGGTGCTCGCGTTCTCGCAGGACGACGCGCGGCTGGTCGTCGCCTACTCGTCGATCGCGCAGCTCGGGTTCATCACGCTCGGCATCTTCTCGCTCGACGACAAGGGCGCACAGGGAGCGGTGCTTCAGATGGTCACGCACGGGCTGGTGGCGGCCGCGCTGTTCCTGATCATCGGCGTGCTCGCGGCAAGGGCCGGCGGCTCGGAGTCGCTTGCGCGCCTGGGCGGGATCGCGCTGCGTGCTCCCGTGCTCGCCGCGCTGTTCCTGATCGTCGCGTTCGCCACGCTCGCCATGCCCGGCTCGCCCAACTTTGTCGCCGAGCTCCTGATCCTGTTCGGCGCGTTCGAGGACAAGATCGTCTTCGGGCTGGTGGCGGCGATCGGCGTGGTGCTCGCCTCGGTCTACACCATCCGCTTCTTCCAGGCGGCGATGCACCACCGGACGGGGCCGGCCGTCGAGTCGCGGGAGATCGGGCGTGTCGACCTCGCGGGGGTCGCCCCGGTCGTCGCGGTCGTCCTCCTGCTCGGCGTGTACCCGCAGCTCGTGCTCGGGCTCGCCGAGGCCGACACGAGCGCCCGCCTGCATGAGGCGAGACAGCTCGCGGGCGGCGCGTCCGAGCGCCGGGCGAGGCCGGCGCCGCAGGTGACGACGCCGGGAGCGACCGTGCCGGGCGAGCCGGCGGTCGGCGGGGCGGCGCCTGGGCAGGGCGCGCCGCCGCCCCCGGCCGGCCCTCCACCGCCGCCTGGCGGAGGCGCGCCGTGATCGAGCTCGTCGCGGCATCGCCGCCCCCAATCGACTTCAAGGGGTTCTCCCCCCTGCTTGCCGCGGTGGCCGGATCGGTGGTCGTGCTGATGGCCGGGCTCGCGCGGGCGGCGACTGTGCAGCGGGTCGTGCTCCCGTCGATCGCGGTCCTCACGTTGATCGTCACGGCGGGCCTGGCGGTCTGGAACTGGAGCCCCGGGCCGGCCAAGCCGATCGTGGCCGGCGCGCTGACCATCGACACGCTGACCCTCTTCCTGACGCTGCTCTTCTGCCTCGCCGGCGTCGCCACGATCCT
>DATHAN010000007.1:0-2554 GCA_035296645.1 Thermoleophilaceae bacterium | reverse complement strand
GACGAGGCTCTGGATCGCCCCGACGCCGGTCCGGACGAGGCTCCGGCCCCCCCCGAGCTCGGACAGCCGCCGCTCGATTCGCCCCGAGTGTCGGCGGGTCACCTCGAGGTGCTCCTCGAGCAGGCTGCGGTAGCTCCCCGTCGGGGTCATCGAGATGTGCGCGCGCAGCGTGCTCACGAGCGCCAGCTCGGTGGCTTGCGCCTCGTTCAGGTACTGGATCAGCTTGTCCTCGGACTTGCTCACGGGCGGGTCTCCTGGCTCGGCGTTGGTCTACCGGCCGTTGCCCGCAAGCGGTCGCGGCGAAACTGCGTCGGCGTACCGTCCGGTCGGGCCGCGGGCCGCCTACCCCGCGCCCATACGCCTAGCCCGCGCCGATCCGCCTACCCGGGCGCGTCGACCCACTCGCGCGAGATGTCGCCGTGCTTCTCGGCGACGATCGCCACGTACTGGAGCGGCTCGCCGCGCACCGACAGCCGGTGCCGGTACTGCTTCTCCTCGCGCCGCTCGAGCACCTCCTCCTCGAGCATGCGGCGGATGAGCCGCGAGAAGCCGCTCTCCTCCTCCTCGAGGAAGCGGTCACGGATGTTGAACGCGACCCAGCCGTGGTCGGTGATCACGTTGAACGCCTCGGCGAAGGCGAGCGGCGGGATGTCGCCGAACCCGAGCGCCGCGACGGTCAGGAGGGTGTTGAGCCTGCGCTGCTCGAGGTCGTGGCGGACGTCCGACGGCATCGCGGTGAGGTCGACCGTGTGGTAGGCGTCGTACACCCCCGGGCGGTCGCGCTCGGCCGCCTGCTCCGCCTCCTCGATGATGTCGACGCCGACGAGGCCGCCGACGCCGAGCTCACGCTGGAGCTCCTCGCCCACCATTCCGTTGCCCGCGCCGACGTCGAGCACCCGCAGGTCGGAGGCCTCGTAGCCCGTGAGCTCGAGTTGGTGCTTGAGCAGCCCGCAGACCGTCCGGGGCGAGTCGCACTTGAGCTCGTCGTAGAAGATCTGCTCGTACAGGCCCGGGATCGAGTAGACCTCGTGGTAGTCGTGGAAGCGGATCCGGCGCCAGTCGTCGTCCAAGCGCACCTCGCACCATTCCTCGTCCTGGTCGAACTTGGCGCCGTTGGACGAGGGGAAGCGGATATCGAAGCGGCGAGCCTCCCGCCGGTCGCCGGCCTCGAGAATCTCGTGGGTGCTCAAGTGCGTCTCCTTGCCTCGGTGACAGAAGCGCCGCGCCATCCCCTTGAGCAGGATGGGGCGGGACGGGCCGCTGGCCCTCCACCCGCGCCGGTGCCGCTTCCGCAACCCGCCGCACGTGGCCCTGCTCCACTGCGAGTCGATAGGTTACCGCTAATAAGGAATGTGGGTGAGTCGGGGCTCTCGGTGTTCGCCCGAAGGCGGCCGTGCGGCCCGCCCCGACGGCGGGCTCGCCTAGCCGGCCGGGCGGCCCGCGCGCGACTCCGCGAGCAGCGTTCGGACGTCCTTGGCGAGCCGTTCGGGGGTGAGCTGGTCGACCGGGAAGCCGACGCGCTGGTACCCGCGCGCGTCGACGATCACCGTGCGCGCCTGATGCTCGGCGTCGGGGAGCTGAGGCTGGATGGCGAAGCCCCTCCACACCGGCTGGAGCTGGGAGCGCGAGCCGAGCGCGAAGTCGAGGCGCCCGACCATGCCCTGCTTGTGCAGGAAGCGCTGCGCGCTCGCGGGCGTGTCGGCATCAGGCTCCACCGAGACCGCGATCGCCGACACCGGCTCGCCGACGCGGTCCAGGGCGAGCTTGATCTGCTGCGCCTGCGCGGGGCACGTCTCCTTGCAGGCCGTGTAGAGGAAGGTCACAATCGCGGGGCGGCCCCGCAGCGCCGCCATGCTGATCGGCTCGCCGTCCTGATCGCGGAGCGAGAAGTCGGGGGCGCGCACTCCCGCCGGCATCAGCGATCCGGCGAAGCGATCGGTGGCGGCGGAGAGGGAGGCCGCCGTCGGCCGCGCGTCGCTCTGACGCGCCGGAGCGCGGATCAATCCGGACATGGCGAAAACGATCGCCGCCAGCGACGCCAGCCCGGCGACCAGCAGCGCGATCACGCGTCCGGGGGGCACGCCGTCGAGGCTATCGTCGGGACGGCGTGCTCACATGCTTCGGCCGGCTAGGGCCGTGCATGACGCTATACTTTTTGAAGCAGAAGAGTCGATCGGGTTAGAGGAGTTTCTCGGATGGCAACCGGCGCGGAGATCATCCGCCAGGTCAAGGAGCGGATCAAGGAGGTCGATCCGCGCGAGGTGCGCGATCGTCTCGCGGGCTCCCCGCACGGTGCGAGCGTGAACGGCGGCGGTCCGGGCGAGCGCCCGGTCGTGGTCGACGTCCGCGAGCAGCACGAGTTCGAGGAGGGTCACATCCCGGGCGCCGTACACGTGCCGCGCGGGCATCTCGAGTCGCGCATCGAGGGCGCCGCGCCCGACCGCTCGCAGCCGGTCGTCCTCTACTGCGCCTCGGGGAACCGCTCCGCCCTCGCCGCCGACACGCTCGAGCGCCTGCTCGGCTACGAGAACGTCGAGTCGATGACCGGCGGCAT
>DATHAN010000006.1:0-5645 GCA_035296645.1 Thermoleophilaceae bacterium | reverse complement strand
AGCGTGAGGGTCTGGGCGTCGTACTTGTCGGGCGAGCCCATGCCGTAGATGCACGACACGCTCGCCACCACGACCACGTCGCGGCGGGCGAACAGCGCGCTCGTGGCGGCGTGCCGCAGCCGGTCGATCTCCTCGTTGATCGACGAGTCCTTCTCGATGTACAGGTCCTGGTGCGGGACGTACGCCTCGGGCTGGTAGTAGTCGTAGTAGGAGACGAAGTACTCGACCGCGTTGTCGGGGAAGAACTCGCGGAACTCGTTGCAGAGCTGTGCGGCGAGCGTCTTGTTGTGGGCGATCACGAGCGTCGGGCGCTGGACCTGCTCGATCGTGAACGCCATCGTCGCGGTCTTGCCCGAGCCGGTGACTCCCAGCAGCGTCTGGAAGCGATCGCCCGCGCGCACCCCGGCAGCGAGCTCGTCCCGCGCCGTGGGCTGATTGGCGACGGCCTGGTAGGCGGGGTTGACGCGGAACTCGGGCACGAAGGCGAAGCTAGCAGTCGCCGGAGCGGCGACCTTGGGCCCCGACGCCCGGCTCCGCGTCCGTCAGCGCAGGCGGTCGCCCGCCGCCTCCGCGAGCAGGTCCACCTGCTCCACGTCGCTCGTGCACGGGAAGAGGACCAGCTCGTCGCAACCGGCGTCCTCGAACGCGGCCAGGTACCCGTTCACCGTCTCCTCGTCGGTCGCCACGCTGGCGGCGATCGCGTCGGCGATCTCGCCGAGCCATCCGTAGTAGTCGTGGATGTAGCGGTCGGCGGTCTCCTCGGCGTCCGGACCGAGCGCGTAGTAGGCGAGGGCCGCGATGCGCGGGCGACCGGAGCGGCCCTCCTCCTGCCACGCGCGCTCGGCCGCCCCCCGGCCCTCACGGAGCTGGTCCGGGGTCCCGCCACCCATGATCCACCCGCTGGCGTAGCGCGCAGCCCGTCTGAACGACGCACCCACGCTCCCGCCGATCATCAGCTCGGGGCCGCCCTCGCGGAACGGGCGCGGCCCGAACCGGTCAAGGGCGTCGCCGCCCCGCTCGTCCCACAGTGCCCGGAGCTCCGCCAGCTACTCGTCGAAGATCTCCCCGCGCGAGGCGAAGTCGAGCCCGAGCGCCCGATAGTCGTCCTCCCGCGGCCCCACCGCAAGCCCGAGACGGAGCCGTCCACCCGAGATGTTGTCGAGAGTGGCCGCCTGCTTGGCGAACAGCGGCGTGCTGATGCGAAGCGGAGCGAGCAGCACGGTGGTGGCGAGCCGGATCCGCTCGGTCACCGCCGCGGCCGCGCTCAGCGCGACGAGCGACTCGTAGTTCGGATAGTTCAGGCGATCGATCGTCCCGAGCGACGAGAAGCCGGCTTGCTCGCTGCGACGAGCCCACTGCGCCACCGTTCCTCCCTCGAGCCCCGGTATCGCGTTGGGCAGGCCGATTCCGACGTCCATCCGATCTCCTCTCGTCGCGGGCGGTCGTATCCTCGCCTGCCGATGTCGGCGTCAAACCTGGGCGAGCTTCCTAGCTGGGCGCACGAGCTGCTCGAGCTCTCCCCGGTCGGGCACCTCTCCTGCCTCGACGACCGCGATCGGCCGCGCGTCCTTCCCGTCACCTACGCGGTGGCGGCGGGTGCCCTGTGGACGGCGATCGACAAGAAGCCCAAGCAGCAGCCTCCCGACCGGATCGCCCGCGTGCGCTACCTGCGTCGCCGTCCCGAGGCCGCGCTGTGCATCGACCACTACGAGGACAACTGGAGCCGGCTCGCGTGGGTCCAGGCGATCGGGTCGATCGAGGTCGTCGGGGTCGACGAGGCCGGCGAGCGGGGACGCGCCGCGCTCGAGGCCCTGACCGCCAAGTACGGGACCTACGCGAGCGACCCGCCCGACGGACCGCTCCTCGGCCTACGCCCCGAGCACGTCCTGTGCTGGCGCGCGGAGGAGGAGGACTGAGGCGGGCGTGCGGGCGCCCGCGGGGAGAGCCGCGGCGGCACTCCGGGCGGCGACGCCAGCGGCCTACAGCGCCCGGACCGCCTCCTCGACCGGCGTCTCCCCGGCCACTACGTTGAACGTCTTGCCGACCGTGGCGCCGTCGGCCTCGAGCACGGCCAGCAGGACCGCGGCCACGTCCTCGCGCGGGATCTCACCTCGCGCCACCTCGGACCCGGCGGTCACGAGGCCCGTCCCCGGCTCGTCGGTGAGGCGCCCGGGCCGAACGATCGTGAAGTCGAGCCCGCTGCCGGCGAGCGTCGCGTCCGCCTCGGCCTTGGCGTCGAGGTACGGGCGGAGCTGACCCGGGCCCGCTGCCGGGTCGCCCGCGCCGATGGAGCTCACCATGACGTAGCGGCGCACCCCGCGTGCGCGGGCGGCGTGGATCAGCTTGAGCGCCCCGCCGAGATCGACCGTGCGCTTGCGGTCGGCGCTGCTGCCGGGGCCGGCGCCCGCCGCGAACACGACCGCGTCGGCTCCCTCGACATAAGGGGAGAGGTCGCGCTCCCGCTCGAGGTCGCACACCACCGCCGCCGCGCCCAGCCGCTCGAGGTCGGGTGCGTGGTCGGGATCGCGCACGAGCCCCCGCGCCCGCTGGCCCCGCTCCGCGAGCATGCGCTCGAGAGCCTGCGCGACCTTTCCGTGCCCTCCGGCGACGACGACGTCCATCGGTCGGGCTGCGTCGCCTACAGGCCGAGCTCGCCCGCGTAGTGGCGGGCGTACTCGTCGCGGTGCTTCATGACGCCGGCCACGTAGTGGCGGGTCTCCGGGAAGGCGATGTCGGTCTGCGGGTCGAAGCGCTCAGCCCCACCGGCACGCGAGACCCAGGTGTCGACGTTGCGCTCGCCGGCGTTGTAGGCGGCGACCGCGAGCTCCTCCTCGCCGCGGTAGCGATCGAGCAGGTAGCGGAGATACCACGAGCCGTAGGCGATGTTGATCTGCGGCGTGCCGAGGTCGCGCAACTCGAACGCGGAGCCCCCCGACCTGCGCGCGATGAAGCGCGCGGTGCCCGGGACGATCTGCATGAGGCCCTTGGCGCCGGCGGGCGAGGTCCGGGGGCGGAACCTCGACTCCTCGTAGATGATCGCCGCGATCAGCGCCGGATCGAGGTCCTTGTCGTCGGCCTGCTGGCGAATGACGTCCTCGTGGCGGAGCGGGAGCGTGAGCTCGCGCACCGCGTCCTCGAGCTGCTCCTCGCGCACGACGAGGAACGCGGCCCCGCCACCGACCAGCAGCGCCGCGAGCACGCCGAAGATGCGGCGCGCGCGCCGTGGCCGGCGCCCGCGTGCGCCGGAGGCTCCGCCGCCGCGGCCCCCGCCTCCCCGCGCCGGGCCGCCGCGCTTGCGCGGGTCGCGGGGCGCGCGGCGCTCGGCCGTCGTCGGGCTCACCGCGTCACCGCGTCGAGGACCGCGGCCAACCTGCGCTCCAGGTCGGCCAGGTCACCGTCGTTCTCGACCACATGATCCGCCCGCTTTGCCTTCTCCTTCTGGGGGAGCTGCCTGCTCGCCCGCGACTCGGCGCCGGCGTGCCCGCGCTCCGCGGCGCGCTGCTCGCGCACCCGGTCGCGGGCAACGATAGCGACCGTGGCATCGAACCCCTCCTCCATCTCCGCCTCGAACAGGAGCGGGACCTCGACCACGGCCGCCCGCGGCGGCTCGTCGGCGCTGGCCAGCTGCTCGCGCCACGCGGCGATCCGCCGTCCGACGCGCGGCCACAGCTCGCCCTCGAGCCACGCGCCCTCCTCGGGGTCGGCGAACACGAGCTCGGCAACCGCCGAGCGGTCGACCGCGCCGCCGGGGGCCACGCGCTCGCCGAAGCGCTCGACGAGCAGGTCGCGCACCTCCTCGGAGGCGAGCAGCTCGTGCACGACGTCGTCGCTCGAGATCGTCGCCGCGCCCAAGCGCTCGAGCGCGCGCAGCGCCTCGGTCTTTCCGGCCGCCAGCCCTCCGGTCAGGCCGACGAAGGGCGGCTGCCCCTCGACCCGGCCGAGAGTCATCGCTAGCTCGGCTCGGCGTCGGCCTCGGCGGCCGCGGGCTCCTCGGGAGCGGGCGCGGCGGCCGGCTCGTTGGCCGGCGCCTCGGCCTCCGGCAGGCTCTCGCTCGGAGCGACGGCGGGCTCGGCCGGTTCCTCGCCGAGGGCCCCGTCACCGCCGCCGGGGGTAGCGGCCTCCCCGGCGAAGACGTCGTCGGACAGACCGAGCTCCGGTACCTCCTCGAGCTCGCCGGCGCCCTCCTCGGCCGGCGGCGGCTCGGCCGAGCGCAGCGGCAGCGACTGGCCCTCGACGCGCTTCATGCTCAGGCTCAGCCGGCGACGGTCGGGCTCGATCTCGAGGATGCGGACGCGCACCTGGTCGCCCTGGGCGACGACCTCGCGCGGGTTCTCGACGTGGTGCTGGGCGAGCTCGGAGATGTGCACGAGCCCCTCGACCCCGTCGAGGATCTCGACGAACGCCCCGAAGGTCACCACCTTGGTCACCTTGCCCTCGAGCTCGTCGCCGATCGAGTACGTGTCGACGACGCGCTGCCACGGGTCCTCCTGGGTCTGCCTGAGCCCGAGCGAGATCCGCTGGCGATCGCGGTCGATGTCGAGCACCTTGACCGGGACGGTCTGCCCGATCGACAGCACCTCCGAGGGATGGTTGACATGGCTCCAGGACAGCTCGGAGATGTGGATCAGGCCGTCGATGCCGTCGAGGTCGACGAACGCGCCGAAGTCCACGATGTTGGAGATCGACCCCTCGACGACCATGCCGGGCTGGAGGCGGTCGAGGATCTGCTGGCGGACCTCCTTGCGCTCCTCCTCGAGCACCGCACGGCGCGAGAGCACGACGTTGTTGCGCGAGCGGTTGAGCTCGATCACCTTGCACTCGATCGGGCGCCCGAGGAAGTCGTCGAGGTCCTGGACGCGGCGGATGTCGACGAGCGAGGCCGGGAGGAAGCCGCGCACCCCGAGGTCGACGATCAGGCCGCCCTTGACGACCTCGATCACCGTGCCCTCGACCGGCTCGCCCGACTCGGCCGCTCCCTCGATGCGCCGCCACGCCTTCTCGAAGCGCGCGCGCTTCTTCGACAGGATCAGGCGGCCGTCCTGGTCCTCCTTGGTGAGGACGAGCGCGTCGACCTCGTCTCCGAGCGCGACCTCGTCCGCCGGGTCGACCGACTTGCGGATCGACAGCTCCTTCTGCGGGATGACCCCCTCCGACTTGTAGCCGACGTCGACCAGGACCTCGTCCTTGTCGATGCGGACGACGTTGCCGGTGAGCACGTCGCCCTCGCTGAACGGGACGAGCGTCGCGTCGTAGTTGGGGACGATCTCGCCGTCGACCTCGAGCAGGAGGCCGTCGGACCCCTCGACGGTGCGGCCCTGCTGCGCAGGGGCGGGCGCTTCGGCGGTGGCCACGGCCGCGTAGCGTAGCGCTCGGCCCACCGCCGGGCGGCGAGCGGGTAGCCTCGTGGGGCGATGCCGACCCGGCGGACGAAGCGCGGCGCGGAGCGTACCGACCTCTCGGGCGAGGTCGACGTCCTGGTCTGCGGGGCGAGCTTCGCCGGACTCGCGGTGGCGCGCGAGCTCGCGGGAGCGCGGCGCCCCGACGGCCGCCCGGCGCGCGTGCTCGTGGTCGATCGCTACGAGGTCGGCGAGCGCCAGACCTCGGCGTGCGCCGCTCCGACCGAGTGGCTCGAGCGGCTCGGCCTC
>DATHAN010000005.1:0-4749 GCA_035296645.1 Thermoleophilaceae bacterium | reverse complement strand
GTCGCGCTCGTGGGCACCGACGGCACGATCGACTGGTACTGCTGCCCTCACTTCGACTCGCCGAGCGTGTTCGGCGCCATCCTCGACCGCGAGCGCGGCGGCTACTTCCGCATCGCCCCTTCGGTCGAGGGCTGGACGCAGAAGCAGCTCTACTTCCCCGACACCAACGTCCTCATCACCCGCTTCCTCATGCCCGGCGGCGTGGGCGAGGTGCAGGACTTCATGCCGATCCACGACGCACCCGGGAGCGTCTACAAGCACCGGCTGATCCGGCGCGTGGTCGGCGTCCGGGGCGAGTTGACCTTCCGCATCGAGGTCGAGCCGCGCTTCAACTACGGCCGCGATCCCCACCACGTGGTCTTCCACGAGGGCGGGGTCGTCTTCCACTCGGCGGACATGTCGATGGCGCTCGCGACCTCCAGGCCGCTCCGGCAGACCGAGAGTCGCGGCGCGACCTGCGACATCACCGTCCCCGCGGGGAGGGCCCACACCTTCGTGCTCGAGCGCGTGCGAGAGGACTACGTTCCCCGCCGCTACACGGAGGAGGAGACGCGCGAGGCCTTCGACGGGACGATCGAGTACTGGCGCAGGTGGCTCGCCAAGTCCCGCTACCAGGGCCGCTGGCGCGAGACCGTGCACCGCTCTGCGCTCACGCTCAAGCTCCTGACCTACCGGCCCACCGGCGGGATCGTGGCGGCGCCGACCACGAGCCTTCCCGAGCAGCTCGGCGGTACGCGCAACTGGGACTACCGCTTCACGTGGATCCGCGATGCCGCGTTCTCGCTGTACGCCCTGCTGCGGCTCGGATTCACCGACGAGGCCTCGGCCTTCATGTCCTGGCTGCGCGGGCGCTTCATGGAGGAGCGACCGGGCGCGCTGGGCCCGCTCCAGATCATGTACGGGATCGACGGACGCTCCGAGCTCACCGAAGAGGTGCTCGACCATCTCGAGGGCTATCGAGGCTCGGCGCCCGTGCGCATCGGCAACGGCGCCGCCGAGCAATTGCAGCTCGACATCTACGGCGAGCTGATCGACTCGGTGTACTTCTACAGCCAGCAGGGCCACCAACCCGATCACGACGCCTGGATGGACCTCTCGCGCGTGACCGACTGGATCTGCGAGAACTGGGACCAGGCCGACGAGGGCATCTGGGAGGAGCGGGGGGGGCGCAAGCACTACACGTACTCCCGGCTCATGTCCTGGGTCGGCCTCGAGCGCGCGGTGAGGATCGCGCTGGCCCGCGGGCTTCCGGCCGACCTGCCCAAGTGGCAGTCCTCGCGCGACCAGATCTACCACCAGATCATGGCCAAGGCCTGGCACGAGGACCGCCAGGCCTTCGTGCAGCACTACGACAGCAACAACCTCGACGCGGCCGTGCTCCTCATGCCGATGGTCAACTTCGTCGCGCCGAAGGACAGGCGATGGCTCTCCACGCTCGACACCATGTCACGCGAGCTCGTGAGCGACAGCCTCGTGTACCGCTACAACGTCGAGGCCTCGCCGGACGGGATCGAGGGCGAGGAGGGCACCTTCTCGATCTGCACCTTCTGGTACGTCGAGGCGCTGACCAAGGCCGGCCGACTCGACGAGGCGAGGCTCGCGTTCGAGAAGATGCTCACCTACGCGAACCATCTCGGCCTGTACTCCGAGGAGATCGGCCTGACCGGGGAGGCGCTGGGGAACTTCCCCCAGGCGTTCACCCATCTCGCGCTGATCAGCTCGGCCTTCCTGCTGAACAAGGAGCTTGGGTAGCCGCGCCGTGGATGGACTGAACGAGAGCCTCGAGAAGATGCGCGGGGAGGGCGTGGCCGACGCCGCCATCGAGACGTTCCGCCACCACTACGAGCGGCTTCGCGACGGAGACCTCGGGACGCTGGCGGAGGCTGACATAGAGCCGATCGAGGCCCCGCCCGACGCCGAAGAGCTGCCGGAGGACGAGGCCGGCGCGAGCGAGGCGCTCGACCGCGCGGTGGTCCTCAAGCTCAACGGCGGGTTGGGGACGAGCATGGGCCTGGACGGTCCGAAGTCGCTGCTCGAGGTCAAGCACGGGCAGACCTTCCTCGACGTCATCGTGAGGCAGGTGCTGGCACTTCGAGCGCGCTACGAGGCCCGGCTGCCGCTGCTCCTCATGAACAGCTTCTCGACGCGCGAGGCGACGCTCGCGGCGCTCGAGCGCCACCCCGGCATCGCCGCCGACATACCCATCGACTTCGTGCAGAACAAGGTCCCGAAGCTGGGCGTCGACGACCTCCGCCCCGTGAGCTGGCCGGACAACCCTGCGCTCGAGTGGGCGCCCCCGGGACACGGCGACCTGTACCCGGCGCTGGTCGGCTCGGGGATGCTCGACACCCTGCTCGAGAACGGCTACCGCTACGCCTTCGTCTCGAACTCCGACAATCTCGGTGCCGCGCTCGACCCTCGGATCCTCGAGTGGTTCGCCCGCGAGAAGATCCCGTTCCTCATGGAGGTGGCCGACCGAACCGACGCGGACCGCAAGGGAGGTCACCTCGCGGCCCTGCCCGACGGCGGCCTCGTGCTGCGCGAGAGCGCGCAGACGCCGGAGGACGACACCGACGCCTTCGAGGACGTGCGGCGCCATCGCTACTTCAACACCAACACGCTGTGGCTGAACCTGCGGGCGCTCGCCGACACGCTCGAGCGCCGAGGCGGGATCCTCCCGCTGCCGATGATCGCCAACCGCAAGACGGTCGACCCGTCGGACAAGTCGTCGCCGGATGTGATCCAGATCGAGACGGCGATGGGCGCGGCGATCGGAGTCTTCGAGGGAGCCCGAGCCGTGCGGGTCCCGAGAAGCCGGTTCGCGCCGGTGAAGACGACGGCCGATCTCCTCGCCGTGCGCTCGGACGCGTACGTGCTGACCGAGGAGGCGCACGTCGAGCTGGCGCCCGAGCGCGGCGGCAGCCCCTCGATCGTCGAGCTCGACTCCCGCTTCTACAAGCTGCTGCCGGACTTCGAGCCGCGCTTCCCGGCCGGGGCGCCGTCGCTTCTGGCGTGCGACCGCCTGAAGGTCGTCGGCGACGTCGCCTTCGGGAGCGGGGTCGTCGTGCGCGGCGCGGTCGTCGTCGACAACCCCGACGACGATCAGCTCCGGGTGGCGGACGGCGCCGTCCTGGAGGGTGAGGGCTGATCGACGTCGATCGCGTGCTGAGCGCGTACTACGAGCACGAGCCGGATCCATCGGTGGATGCCCAGCGCGTGTCGTTCGGCACTTCGGGCCACCGCGGCCGCTCGTTGGATCACACCTTCAACGAGGCGCACGTGCTGGCCGTCAGCGAGGCGGTCTGCCGCTATCGCAGCTCGCGGGGGATCGACGGGCCGTTGTTCCTGGGTCGCGACACGCACCTGCTCTCCGAGCCGGCTTTCCGCACCATCCTCGAGGTGCTGGCCGCGCACGAGGTCGACGTGATGATCGACGCCGCCGACGGATTCACGCCGACGCCCGTGATCTCGCACGCGATCCTCAACCACAACAGCCGCGACAGGCAGCACCCCGGAGACGGCATCGTCGTCACGCCGTCGCACAACCCGCCCGAGGACGGCGGGTTCAAGTACAACCCACCCCACGGCGGTCCGGCGGGCACAGACGTGACGTCGTGGATCGAGGACCAGGCGAACGAATTGCTCGAAGCCGGCCTCGAGGGGGTGCGGCGCATTCCGTTCGAGCAGGCTGTCCAAGCGCCGGCGGTGCACCGCCACGACTACGTCTCCCCCTACGTCGACGAGCTGCCCGCCGTGGTCGACCTCGACGCGATCCGCGACAGCGGGGTGCGCCTCGGAGTGGACCCGCTGGGTGGGGCGTCGATCGCCTACTGGCAGGCCGTGGCGGAGCGCCACCGTCTCGACCTGACGATCGTCAACGACGCGCTCGACCCGAGCTTCGCGTTCGTGCCCCCCGACTGGGACGGCAAGATCCGCATGGACTGCTCCTCGCCGTACGCGATGGCCCGCCTCCGGGACCTCAAAGATCGCTTCGACGTGGCGTTCGCCAACGACCCCGACGCCGACCGGCACGGAATCGTGACCCCCGGCGCCGGCCTGCTCAACCCCAACCACCACCTCGCGGCCTGCATCGCCTACCTGTTCGGCGGCAACCGCGACTGGTCCTCGAGTGTCGGCGTGGGCAAGACGCTCGTGAGCAGCGGGATCATCGACCGCGTCGCGGCCGACCTGGACCGCCCGCTGTTGGAGGTGCCGGTGGGATTCAAGTGGTTCGTGGACGGTCTGACGGACGGCTCGCTCGGGTTCGGCGGCGAGGAGAGCGCGGGCGCGTCCTTCCTTCGCCGCGACGGCTCGGTGTGGACGACCGACAAGGACGGCCTGATCCCCTGCCTCCTGGCGGCCGAGTTGACCGCGCGCGGCGTCGCCGACCCCGGGGAGGTCTATCGGGGGCTCGCCGAGCGGCTCGGCGAGCCCGCCTACCGGCGAGTGGACGTGACGGCCGGGCCCCGCGAGAAGCAGCTGCTCAAGCGACTCTCCCCCGAGCAGGTGAAGGCTGATCGGCTGGCCGGCGAGCCGATCGTCGACGTGCTCACCGCCGCGCCCGGCAACGGCGCGGCCATCGGCGGCGTCAAGGTGGTCGCCGACCAAGCGTGGTTCGCCGCGCGACCGTCGGGGACCGAGGACGTCTACAAGGTCTACGCCGAGAGCTTCCTCGGCCCCGAGCACCTCGAGCGCACCCTCGCCGAGGCGACGGCGATCGTGGACGACGCGCTCGAGGGCGCCACTGCA
>DATHAN010000004.1:0-4789 GCA_035296645.1 Thermoleophilaceae bacterium | reverse complement strand
TACCGACGAGCCTCCGTAGCTCACGAGCGGGAGGGGCACGCCGGTGATCGGCAAGATTCCGATCGTCATGCCGACGTTGACGAAGACCTGGAACATGAGCATGGCAGTGATGCCACCGGCGACGAGCGCGCCGTACAGGTTCTTGGCCGAGGTCAATATGCGCATCGCCCTCCACAGGAGGAGCGCGTAAAGGGACAGCACCACGGCTGCCCCGAGAAACCCGAACTGCTCCCCGATCACCGCGAATATGAAGTCGGTGTGGTGCTCGGGGAGGAAGTCGAGCCGCGTCTGCGTCGCCCCCTCGGGCCCGCGGCCGAGCTTCTGGCCCGAGCCGATCGCGGTGATCGACTGCTTGAGCTGGTAGCCCTGCTTCTGTGGATCGTCGGTGGGGTTGACGAACGCGGTCAGGCGGTCCACCTGGTACGGCTTGAGCACCTCGACCCCGACCGCGGGCGCGGCGACCAGAACGACGACGACCGCAACGGTCGCAATGCCCCCGAGCCCCGCCAGGTGGTTCCACTTCGTCCCGGCGAGGAACATCGTCACCGCGGCGATGGCCAGGTAGACGAGCCCCGACCCGAGGTCGGGCTGGACGATGACGAGCATCGCCGGGACCAGGGCCAGCAGGACGATCCGGCTCGTAGTCTCGCGGTCGCCGAGACGCCGGGCGCGGTCGACGACGAACGCCGACAGCGCGAGGATTAACAACACCTTCCCGAGCTCGGAGGGCTGGAACTTGATCACTCCTAGCTCGATCCACCGCTTTGACCCGCGCGCCGCCGCACCGATCACGAACACGAGCACGATCGAAACGATCATCCCGGCGTACAGCGCGCGGCTGTGCTCGCGCAGGCGCGACACGTCGAGGCGCGCCACGGCCAACATGATCGCCATGCCGAAGACCGCGGAAATCACCTGACGGATCACGTAGTAGAGTGGGCTACCCGGGATGTCGTCCTGGGTGGCCATGGTCAGCGTGTACACGCTCACCGCCACCAGCCCGACCGTGGCCGCGACGAGCGGCACGTCGAGACGGGCGAGCTGCGCCCATGCGGGGCCGCGGCGACCGACCGAACCCTCCTGCACCGGGCTTGCATACATCGGAGCCGGACCCTAGCGGTGAGGTCGGCGCGGGGTCGCTTGTCGCGCGGGCGGGGGCATCAGAACGTTCGGCTGTCGCCCTTAACGACCTTGTTCTCCTGACCGCGCACGTCGAATAGGGCGGCGAGGATCCGACGGGCGACAGGGGCCGCCGTCTCGGCGCCAAAGCCACCGGCCTCGTCGGTCACGGCGACCACGTAGCGAGGGTTCGGGTACGGCGCCAACGCGATGTACCACGACTGGTCGGGCCGCCCCATGCCCTTCTCCGCGGTGCCCGTCTTGCCCGCGACCGGGATCGGGAAGCCCTTGAACACGTCGGCCGAGGTGCCGCCCGGAGCGCTCGCCGCCGAGCGCAGGCCGGAGAGGATGGCGCTGCGGTACTCGGGCTTGATCCGCAGGCGGCGCCGCGCCGGGGCGGGCAGCTCCTGGAGCACGCGCCCGTCGGCGTCCTCGATCCGCTCGGCGAGGTGGGGGATGACCACGCGCCCGCCGTTCGCCACGGAGGCGTAGGCCACCGCCATCTGGAGCGGGTTCGCCTGGAGGTCGCCCTGACCGACCGAAAGGTTGATGTTGTCGCCCGCCGACCACGGGCGCCCGTCGCCGATGCCCTGCCGGTTGACCTTGGCGCGCCACTTAGGTGATGGCACGAGCCCAGGGAGCTCGCCAGGAAGGTCGATACCGGTCTTGCGACCGAAGCCGAGCCGCCGCGCCCAGCGCTGGATCAGCAGGCCGTCGCCCTCCCCGTTGGCCTCGAGCCCGAGCTTGTAGAAGTAGACGTCGCTCGAGACCGACAGGGCCTGGGGCAGCGCGATCACACCGTTGACCGCCCCGCCGGCGTTCTTGAATACCGTCCCGCCCACGTTCAGCGACCCTGGGTCGCTGACCGGCTCCGACGGGGTGATGAGGCGCCCCTCGAGGCCCGCGACCGCCGTGATCAGCTTGAAGGTCGAGCCCGTGGGATACAGGCCCTGGATCGCGCGGTTCGTGAGCGGGTAGCCGTTGCCCGGATCGTTCAGGCGCTTGTAGTCCGACTGCGTGATCTGCTTGGCGAACATGTTCGGGTCGAATGAGGGCGTCGAACCGAGGCCCCGTATCTCGCCGGTCTTCACGTCCATGACGACGAACGCCCCACGCCTGCCCGTCCCGAGCGCCTCCTGGCCGGTCTCCTGTACCTTGAGGTCGACCGACAGGCGCAGCTGCCTGCCCGCGCGCGGCTGCTTGGTCGAGAGCGCACCGGTCAGGGACCCCATGGCGTCGACTTGGACGCGCGTCGCGCCGTTGCGCCCGCGCAGGTAGCGGTCATAGGTCGCCTCGACGCCCGATTGCCCAACCCGGTCGCCCATCTCCGCGCCGCGGTACGCCGACTCGTCGAGCTGCTCCTTGGTCACCTCGCCGACGGTCCCGAACAGGTGCGCGCCGACCTCGTCGTGCGGGTAGCGGCGCAGGAACACGCGCTCGACGGTCACGCCGGGGAAGTTGTCGGCGTGCTCGAGCAAGTAGCCGACGACCGGGAGCTTCACGTCCTGCTTGACCGTGGCCGAGGAGAACGGCACGGCGGCGAGCTGCTCGTTCACGTCCTCCCGGATCTTGCTGGCCGAGCGCCCGAGCACGCCGGCGAGGCGACGGTACAGGTCGTCCTGGGCGGCGCGCGCCTTGGGCACTTCGGCCGGCGTGAGCTTGACCGCCAGCGCGGTGCGGTTGTCGACCAGTGTACGTCCCTGGCGATCGACGATCTGCCCGCGCGGCGCCTGGACCTTGATGTCGCGCACCCGGTTGTCGTTGGCCTCGGCGACGTAGCGATCGCCCGACAGCACCTGGAGGAACCAGAGCCGGAAGAAGATCACGCTGAACATCAGGAAGGCGAGGCCACCCAGCACCGCCACCCGGAAGGCGAGCTGCGGGGCGATGGCCGGGCGCCGCGTGTCGAGGTACATCGGCGCCCGCTCCTAGACCTCGAGCCCGCGCAGCCCGATCGGGCCGGCCTCGCGCGGTCGGCCGCGCCGGCGGCGCGCGGCGAGGTCCTCGCGCAGGACCGGGCGCACGACGCGGCGCACGAACGCGAACAGCGGGAGCGCGAGGACGGCGTTCAGCAGCATTCCCACGAGCATCTCGCGGAGGACGAGCGCGCTGACAGTGGCCTCGAGTCCGAGCATGAACGTGACCGCGCCGTAGGCGAGGTCGTAGATCGCGGTGGCGGCGGCCGCCACCGCGATCGGTAGAAGACCGTGCGAAACGTCGCGCAACTCGGCGAAGCGGCCGACGCCGTAGCCGACGCCGGTGAGCACAAGCGACGAGCCGCCGAGGCTCATGCCAAGGGCGAGATCGAGCACGAGGCCGGCCGCGAAGCCCGCGGCCGCCCCCGCGACGCTCCCGCCGTAGAGCGCGCTCGCCGCCACCGCGATCGGGATCAGGTCGGCCGTCCCGCCGAAGACCGCGATCTGGGCGACGGCAGACACCTGAAGCAGCACGGCGGCCACGAGCAGCACGCCGACGCGCACGACCGCCTGGCGGTTGGGGATCACGGGGTCGCGACCTCCGCGCGCTCGCCCGCCCGCGCGGCGGTCAGCACCTGGACGAAGTCCATCCGCTTGAGCTCGGCGAACGGCTCGAGGTGCAGCGTCTGGTAGATGTCGAGCTCCGAGCGGTCGATCTTCTTGACGCGCCCGATCGGGATCCCGCGCGGGAAGAGCGACTCGAGGCCGCCCGTGGCCGAGAACCCCGAGGTCACGACGGTCTGACCCTGCTTGACTCGGCTTCCCTTCTCGACGAAGTCGAGCAGCAGGTCGTTCGGGTTGCCCACCTTGGGGCGAACGATGCCGTCCGCGCCGGTGGGCATGACCTGCGCGGACACCGAGCTGCGCTCGTCGGTGATCAGGCGCACCGTGGCCGTCCCGCCCGTCGTGGCGACGACCTTGCCGGCCAGCCCATCGCCGGTGATCACCGGCTGATCGACGCGGATGCCGTCGCCAGAGCCACGGTTGATTTGGACGCTCGACCACCAGACCGTCGGCGAGCGGGCGATGACCCGTGCCGTGATCGGCTGCGTGCCGGCGGGGAAGGTGTCGCGGCGGGCGATCGCGGCGAAGCCGGCGAGCTGCTCGGCGTCGCGGTAGGTGGTCTGGGTGGACGCGAGGTCGCGCCGCAGGCGGCCGACCTCCGCGCGCAGGCGCTCGTTCTCGCCCTTCGCCTTGACCGTGTCGCCGGTCCAGGCGAACGCGTCGCGGACCGGCTTGAGCGCCCGGCTAGCCCCCGTCTGGATCGGGGACAGCACCTCCTGCGCGCCGCGCTGGAGCGTGTGCAGGACGCCGCCCATCGGCTCGCCGAACCACACCGTGAGCAGCGCCACCGAAGCGAGCACGAGGCCGCCGAACAATGCCCGCCGACGCCGGATGGTCTTGCGGTCGGGATACACGCCGAGGGGCGGCGCGCGGCGTCAGGTACGCCGGCGCGGTCGGGAGTTGTTCTTGTTGGAGCGGTGGATCGCCTCGAACTCCTCGAGCGAGCGGCCCGACCCGACGGCCACGCAGGTGAGCGGGGACTCGGCGAGGTGGGCGGGCATCTGCGTCTCCTCGCGCAGACGCTCGTCGAGCCCTTGCAGCAGCGACCCGCCGCCAGCCAGCATGATCCCCCGGTCCATGATGTCGGCTGCGAGCTCGGGCGGGGTGCGGTCGAGCGTCTCCTTGACCGC
>DATHAN010000003.1:0-7430 GCA_035296645.1 Thermoleophilaceae bacterium | reverse complement strand
CCGCGAGTTCTCCGCCGAGCCCGACTACTCGGACGACATCGCGCGCGAGATCGACGACGAGGTCCGCCGGATCGTCGAGGAGGCCCACCAGTCGGCGCGCGAGGTGCTCGAGCGCTACCGGCGCGAGCTCGACTACGTGTCCGAGATCCTGCTGCGCCGCGAGACGATCGAGCGCGAGGAGTTCATCGGCCTGCTCGAGGGCAAGTCGGAGGAGGAGGTCTTCGGGCGCGACGAGCCGGTGGTGCCGCAGCCGCAGCTGCCGGAGGCCGAGGAGGAGAAGGAGCGCAAGCCGCGCGAGGCGCCGCGGCCGCTGCCGCGACCCGGTTTGGCTGCCGACTAGAGGGACGCTGCAAGCCGGCGCTCAGCGGCGTCCTCGGAAGCTCGCCTGCCTCAAGCAGGCGTCGCTTCCTGCGTCCTCGCTGAGCTTGGCTTTCGCGCCCTGCTGTGCTCCGAGCACGTCCCTGAGCCGCCCCGCTCACCAAAACCACCGCTCGAACGGATCGACGTGCTCGGCGCGTAGGCGCCGCCGATCGCGCTCGAACCAGGCCATCTCCTCGCCGCGCGGCGGCGCGGTCGGGGCGGCGCTGCGGCAGGCGATGCCGGGCTCGCCCGACTCCCAGGCGCGCAGGCCGACCGGCTGGCAGCGGCGGCGCGAGACGGGCCAGACCGATGGCGTGCGCGGGTAGGTCGGCGGGAGTCCGAGCGACTCGAGCCCGCGACGGGTGAGCGCGTCGACGTAGCGGTCGTCGGGCACGTCGGCGGTCACCAGGACCGGGCCGCGGTCGGGCGCGAGGTCCTCGGGGCCGTAGGGCAGGCCGGTGAGCGCGCGGAAGACGTTGGCGCGGGCGACCGAGACCGATCGGCACAGGTAGACCACGGGGAACGAGTGCGGCGGGTTCCACCACCCCCCGCGCTCGCCGGCGTAGCGGCCTTCGAGCGGGTCGCTCCAGTCGGGGTCGGCGACGCGGAGGTAGAGCCCTCCGCGGCGCAGGTGGCGCACCTCAGGCGGTCGACGCCCAGTCGAACGACCGGCGCGTGATCGCGAGCAGCTCCTCGTGACGGTCGCGCTCGACCATCTCGAGCATGGTCAGGCCGCCGTATGCGCGTGCCGCCCGCCGGGCGATCCCGGGCAGGCGTTCCCGCTTGAGGCGGTGGGCGAGCAGCTCGACGACCGCGGCGACGGTGGCGGCCTTGGCCTGGCGGGCCGGCGGCACGCCGTGCTCGTGCCAGCCGTCGATCGCCTGCCGACTCACGCCGAACAGCCGGCCGAGCTCGGTCTTCGAGAGCCCGAGCGGCTCCTGGATCGTGGACAGCAGGCGATCGCGGACCAAGGTCGTCACGGACACGACCGTAGCGCAAGCTATCCGCAAACGCAAGGAGAACGCAAGCGGAAAGAGGAGTACGGTCCGGCCCTTCGGGAATGCGGTCCCGACTCCCGAGGGCTGGCGAGCGGTCTCGACCAGAGGACCGCGCGCTCCGGGCTCGAGGGGACACGGGCGAGCGAGAGAACCGCGAGAGGAGAAACCGGTGGCGGACACAAGGCAATGGACGGCGGGGCGGCCGGCGCAGCCACGGCTGCACGCGCTGGCCGAGCAGGTCGGGCGCCTCGAGGCGCTCGACGGTCCGGCCGAGGCGGTGGCGAGGAGGGTGCGCGGCCTGCTCGACCCGGGGGCGGTCAAGGACGCGCTGAGCGGAGCCTGGCTCGGCCATGCGCTGCACCCCCTGCTCACCGACATCCCGATCGGAACTTGGTCGAGCGCCGGCATCCTCGACGTGGTCGGCGGCCGGCGATCGCAGGAGGCGGCCGAGCGGCTGATCGGGATCGGCGTGCTCGCCGCGGTCCCGACTGCGATCACCGGGACGAGCGACTGGGCCGACACGACGCCGGCCGACGACACGGTGCGGCGCATCGGCGCGGTCCACGCCGCGGCCAACACCGTCGCCCTGCTGCTCTACGGCTCGTCGCTCGCGGCCCGGCGGCGCCGCCGGCACGGGCGCGGGGTCGCCCTGGGGCTCGCCGGGCTCGGAGCGCTGATGGCCGGCGGCCATCTCGGCGGACACCTCTCCTACGACAAGGCGGTCGGCGTCCAGAACACCGCCTTCCGCGACCTGCCCGGCGAGTGGACGCCGACCGTGGCCGAGGAGGAGGTCCGCGAGGGCGAGCCCACGGTCGCGACCGCCGGCGACATCGACGTCCTGCTGACCCGTCACGAGGGCCGCATCTACGCGCTCGCCGACCGCTGCACCCACCGCGGCGGGCGGCTCTCGGAGGGCCCGCTCGAGGACGGCTGCGTCACGTGCCCGCTGCACGGCAGCATCTTCAGGCTGGTCGACGGGTCGGTCGTGCGGGGGCCCGCGGGAGCACCGGAGCCCGCGTTCGACGTGCGCGTGCAGGAGGGGACGGTGCAGGTGCGCGCCCACGCCTGAGCCCCAAAAGGCCGCGGAGTTCGCCCAGCGGACCGGCTCCGACGCTCCGCTACCTTCGGCCGCCATGGAGCTCGAGCACGCGATCCGCACCCGGCGGACCCACAAGGCCTACGGCTCGGAGCCGCTCTCGCGCGAGACCCTCGACGAGCTGCTCGAGCTGGCCCGCTGGGCCCCGAACCACAACCTCACGAACCCGTGGCGCTTCCGGGTCCTCGGCCCCGGAACGCTCGAGCGGCTCAAGCGCGCCGCCGGTCCAGAGGGGGCCGGGAAGCTCGCCCGCGCGCCGACGCTGGTCGTCGCCTCGGCCGTCCTCGGCGGCGACCCCGTTCAGGACGAGGAGGACCTCCACGCCGCCGCGTGCGCGGTCTACGCGGTGCTGCTCGCGGCCCACTCCCGCGGCATCGCGAGCTACTGGCGCACTCCCGAGGTGCTGCGGACCGAGGCCGGGCGCGCCGCCGTCGGGCTCGCGAGCGACGAGCACGTCCTCGCGCTGATCCATCTCGGGCCGCCGCGCGAGGAGAAGCGCGCGCCCGAGCGCTGGCCGCTCGAGCGGTACGTGACCTACCTCGACTGAGCGTCGAGCGACGAGGCGGTCCCAGCCGCCGGCGTGGGGCGCGGAGACCGGTGCGGCCGGCGGCCCTCGACCACCAGCAGCTCCTCCTCCCGCGCCGCGGGCGCGAGCATCCCCCGGCGCTCGAGCTCCCGCGCGCGCGCCGATATGAGCGGGCCGAGCGGACCGCGCCGGCGCTCGACCACCGACGCCTCGAGGCCGGAGGCGGCGAGCCGTACGAGCGTCGCGTCCTCCCCGCACACCGAGGAGTGGACGAGCAGGAGCGCTCCGCCGGGCTCGAGGTGGTCCGCCGCCCGAGCGCAGATCGGGTCGAGTAGCGCGCGGCCGTCCGCACCGCCCTCCCACGCGCGCTGCGGCCCCGACTCGGGAAGCGCGTCGCTTGCCGAGGGCACGTAGGGCGGGTTCGAGACGATCAGGTCGAAGCGCTCGCCGGCGACCGGCTCGAACAGGCTTCCGCGCAGCATCCGCACCCTGACCCGGTTGAGGCGGGCGTTGATCCGCGCGCTGAGCACGGCCCTCCGCGACACGTCGACCGCCGTGGCCTCGCGAGCTCCCGCGCGCGCCGCGACGACCGCGAGGGCGCCGCTCCCCGCGCACAGGTCGAGCACCGCGCCGCCCGCGAGCGCCGGGTGCTCGCGCATGCGCTCTGCGAGCATCCACGTGTCGGAGATCGGCGTGAACACGCCGAGGAGCGTCACGATTCTCACGGCGCCCTCGTTTCCGGAGCGCAACCCGCGAAAACGACAGCCCGTGCCGCCCGCCCGACCCGCCACCGCCGACGAGCTGCGCGACGCGTTCTCGCGGGCGCCGGAGCTCACCGTCGGGCTCGAGGAGGAGCTGATGCTGCTCGACCCGGAGACGCTCGATCTCGTGCCGCGCGCGGGCGAGGTGCTCGAGCGCGTGGCCGGCGACCCGGCGTTCAAGCCCGAGATGCCGGCGTCGCAGCTCGAGATCGTCACCCCGCCGCGGGCGACGGTGGGGGAGGCGATCGGCGACCTGGCGGACGGCCGGGCGCGCCTGCTCGAGACCGCCGGCGATCTGGCGCGGCCCGCAGCCGCGGGGGCTCATCCGTTCGCCGCGCCCGAGGGCGAGCTCAATCCCGGCGAGCGCTACGCGCGCATGGTCGACGAGTACGGCGACGTCGCGCGGCGGCAGCTCGTGTGCGCTTTCCAGGTGCACGTCGCGGTGGGCGATGCCGACGGCACGCTTGCCGTCTACAACGCGCTGCGCGGGCGGCTGCCCGAGATCGCCGCGCTCGCCGCGGCCGCACCCTTCCACGCCGGCCGGGACAGCGGGCTCGCCTCCGTGCGGCCGACGATCTCGCAGATGCTTCCCCGCCAGGGCGTGCCGCCGCCGATCCCGAGCTGGGAGGCGTTTGCCGGCGAGCTGCGCTGGGGGGCGGAGGCGGGCGCGGTCCCCGAGCCCCGGCGCTGGTGGTGGGAGCTGCGGCCGAACCCGGCGTTCGGGACGCTCGAGGTGCGCGTGCCCGACGCCCAGGCGGCGCTCGCCGACGCGGCCGGCGTGGCCGCCTTCGTGCATGCGCTCGTAGGGTGGCTTCACGAGCGCCACGCCGCGGGTGAGCGGTTGCCCGTGCCCGAGACGTGGCGCATCGAGGAGAACGGCTGGTCCGCGTGCCGGCACGGCGTCGAGGGCACGCTCGCCGATCTCGACACGGGACGGCGCGTGCCTACGCGCGAACGACTCCATGAGCTGCTCTATCCGCTCGAGCCGGTCGCGGTGCGCCTCGGATGCGCGCCGGAGCTCCGCGAGGCACGCCGCCTCGTCGAGGAGAACGGGGCGCTCGGCCAGCGCCGCGTCGCCGCCGACGGCGGCCCGCACGAGGTCGCGCGCTGGCTGTGCCGGCGCTTCGCGGAGCTTGGTGCGCCGGCGACCGGGAGCGGCTGACGAGCGTGTCGATCGCCGACCTCCGGGTATCAGCGCGGCGATGACCGCGCTCCCCGCGCCGCGCGGCGGGCTCACCGCCGTCCTGCTCGAGCGGCTCCGGCTCCCCGTGCACGACCTCGGGCCCGTGCCGTCCGTGCCCACGTTCGACCCGCTCGCCGACGAGGACCTCCAGCTCGCGCTCTACCTGATGTACGAGCTGCACTACCGGGGGCTGCCGGGCGTGGATCCCCGATGGGAGTGGGAGCCGACGCTCCTCCGAGTCCGACGCGAGCTCGAGACCGCGGTCGAGGAAGCGCTGGTCGGGGCGCTCGGGCCGCCGTCCGGCGCGCCGGCTCCCGAGGAGATGGACCTCGGCCTCCGGGCGGTCCTCGACGCGTCCGACGGACCGTCGCTCTCGCGCCACATCGAGCGCGACGCAACCCTCGAGCAGGTGCTCGAGTTCGTCGTGCACCGCTCGGCCTACCAGCTCAAGGAGGCCGATCCCCACTCGTGGGCCCTCCCGCGGCTGAGCGGACCGCCGAAGGCCGCGCTCGTCGAGATCCAGGCCGACGAGTACGGCGGCGGCCGCCGCGAGCGCATGCATGCCGAGCTGTTCGCCCGGACGATGGAGGCCGTCGGGCTCGACTCGACCTACGGCGCCTACCTCGACCGCATCCCCGCGCTCACCCTCGCCACGGTCAACGTGCTGTCGCTCTTCGGCCTGCACCGCCGGTGGCGCGGAGCGCTGATCGGTCACCTCGCGGTGTTCGAGATGACCTCTTCGATCCCCAACGGCCGCTACGCCGCCGGCCTGCGGCGACTCGGCTTCGACGGCCGCGCGACCGCATTCTTCGACGAGCACGTCGAGGCCGACGCCGTGCACGAGAACATCGCCGCGGTCGACCTCGCCGGGGGCCTCGCCCGACAGGAGCCGGAGCTCGGGCCCGACGTCATCTGGGGCGCCCGCGCGCTCGCCGACGTCGAGGACCGCTGGTCGCGCGCGCTGCTCGCGGCGTGGAAGGAGGGGCGGAGCTCGCTGCGCTTGCCGCTCGCCCCCGCGGTCGCCGCCTGAGGCCGAGCCTATTCCGGCGGCTCTCGGCGGTGCTCGGGCCCGGTGGGCGCCCGAAAGCGGACGAGCTTGTGACTCCCGTCGCAGAACGGGCGCGAGCGTGACTTCCCGCACCGGCACAGCGCCACGGTCTCGCGCTCGACGGCGATCTCGTTTCCGTGCATGTCCTGCATGCGGAACGGGCCGCGCACGAGCAGTGGCCCGTCGCGGTACGGGGTGATCGTCGCCGCCGGCACGTCAGGCGACCGGCCGTTGCTCGCGCGAGCCAGCGGGCTGCACCTCCTCCTCGTAGCGCGTCACCACGTCGGGCGACGCGTACACCGCGAGGAACGAAAGCGTCTCGTCGCCCGCGTTGCGGACCTCGTGCGGCACGTTCGCGGGGACGAGCGCGACGCCGCCCGCGGGGACGCGCGAGCGCTCGCCCTCGACCCGAACCTCGGCCTCGCCGCCGGTCACCACGATCGTCTCCTCCGCGCTGTCGGTGTGGCGCGGCAGCCGGCGGCCGGGCGCGACCTCGAGCAGCGAGCTGCCCGAGGCGTCGGCGCCGACTCCGGGGCCGGTACCGGCCGCCGAGCGCCAGCGGGCGCCCTCGTCGCCCTCGAGCCACGAGTCCGAGAGCTCGACCGCGCCGGGCGCGAGCGCGAACACGTCAGTGACCGGCGGCCGGGCGAGTCATTGCCCTCCGGTACCCGGCCGGCGCGACCCGGTAACGGCTCGTTCTCCGGTTCGCCGTCGCGCGGCTATGGTCCCGGTCATGCCTACTCAAACCGAAGACTCCGCCGCCAACGACAAGCTCCTCCAGTACCTGAACGAGGCGCACGCCACCGAGCACGCGCTGTCGCGCACGCTCGAGGCGCACATCGCCGTGACCCCGCGCGGCTCCTACCGCAAGGGCCTCGAGAAGCACCTCGACGAGACGAAGGGCCACGCCGAGCGCCTCGAGCGCCGCATGGGTGAGCTCGGCGCCTCGAGAAACGTGATCCAGATGGGGATCGGCGTGGTCGAGAGCCTCGTCGGCCAGGCGCTCGCGCTCTCGAAGGGCCCGATCGACCTCGTGCGCGGCAACGTCAGCGAGGAGCGGCTGCTCAAGAACGCGAAGGACGAGTGCGCCACCGAGGGGCTCGAGATCGCGACCTACGATGCGCTCGAGCGCTTCGCCACGAGCGTCGGCGACGAGCAGACGGCCCGCCTCGCCGCCTCGATCCGCAAGGACGAGGAGCGCATGCTCGAGAGCCTGCGGCGCGAGATCCCCAAGCTCACCGACGCCGTGGTGAAGGCGGAGCTCGAGGGCGAGCGCAGCTTCGATCCCTCAACGATCGGGGCGGCCGACGCCGCCCGGGCCGGCGGCGCCGCCCTGCGCGACACCGCCCGCCGCGCCACCGGCCGCGCCCGGACGACGGCGCGCGAGGCGCGCAAGGTCCCCGGCGTGGCCTACGCCGAGGGCGAGGTCAAGGGCGCCGTGGCCGACGCGGAGGACCT
>DATHAN010000002.1:0-2779 GCA_035296645.1 Thermoleophilaceae bacterium | reverse complement strand
CGCGCACGTGCTCGTCGACGAGCTCCAGGACACGAACCGCCTCCAGAGCGACCTGCTCGACCTGGTGAGCGACGGGAACCTGTTCACGGTCGGCGACGAGCTCCAGTCGATCTACGGCTTCCGCGGGGCGGACGTCGGGGTATTCGCCGAGCGGCGCGAGGCGGCGGCGCCGAGCGCCCGCGAGGCGCGGCTCGGCACGACCTTCCGCGCGCCGCGCGGGCTCGCGGACGTGCTGAACGCCGCGTTCGCGCCGATCTTCGGCGAGCGCTTCTCCGCACTCGAGGCGGCGGACGACGCGGGCTCGGCGCCGCGCGTCGAGCTGCTCGCCGTGGACCGCGACAACGGGAGCTGGGAGGCCGCCGCCCGGCCGAGCGCCGAGCCCTTCGGCGCGGGGATGCGAGGCGTTCCGGCCTGGCGCGCCGCCGAGGCGCGCCTGCTTGCCGCGCGCATCGACGAGCTCGTCGAGGGGGGCGAGTTCGCGCCGGGCGAGGTTGCCGTGCTCGTCCGCTCGTGGAGCGACGTCGACCGCTACGAGCGCGCGCTCTCCGAGCGCGGGCTGGCCACCTACGTGGCGGGCGGGGGCGGGCTGTGGGCGGGCCGCGAGGTCGCCGACGTGCGCGCCTACCTCGCGCTGCTCGCGAACCCGGGTGACGAGGCGGCGCTCGTCGCGGCGCTCGCCTCGTCGCTGGTGGGCGCGTCGCTCGACGCGCTCGCGCTCCTGGGGATGCGGGCGAGGGGCGGCCCGGGGCTGTGGGCGACGCTCGCCGCGGCGGTCGACGCCGCGCCGATCGACGCCGCACCGGAGGGGGCGATCGGCGAGCGTGCCCGGCGGCTGCGCGAGGAGCTTCCGGCGTTCGACCGCGAGCGGCTCGCGGCGTTCGTCCGGCGAATCGGGAGCGAGCGGGCCGAGGCGCCGCGCCTGTCGCTCGCCGCGCTGATCGAGCGGGTCGTCACCGCGTCGGGCTACGCCCGCCACGTGCTGGCGCTGCCCGGGGGCGAGCGGCGCATGGCCAACCTGCGCAAGCTCAAGCGGCTCGCGCGCGAGTTTGAGGCGGCCGAAGGGCGGGACCTGCGCGGGTTCCTCGACGCGCTCGAGGCGCGCGCGCGCTCGCCGGCGCGGGAGGGCGAGGCGCCGCTCGAGGGCGAGGGTGTCGCGGCGGTGCGCCTGATGACGATTCACGCGGCCAAGGGCCTCGAGTTCCCGCTCGTTTGCGTTGCCGACCTCGGCCGCGGCGATCCCCCCGCGTCGGTACCGCTGCGGGTCGCGGGCGACGGCCGGGTCGGCCTGCGGTTGCCCGACCCGGAGGGAGGCCCGGGGCTCGGGGCCCTCGACGCGGCTTCACTCGCCGAGGAGGCGGCGAAGGCGGAGGAGAGCGAGGAGCGCCGCCTCATGTGGGTCGCGACGACCCGCGCCGAGCGGCGCCTGATCGTGAGCGGCGCGCTCGACCTCGAGCGGGCGGGCCCGAACAGCCCCATGGACTGGATTGGGCCGGCGCTCGTTCCCGAGCTGCGCGACGCCGTCGCGGCGGGACGGCGCAGGGGAGTGGCCGTCCACCGGTGGGAGGGCCGGACCGCGGCCGTCGTGTGGCGCGCGGTGACCCCCGCGAGCCTCGAGGTCGACCTGCCGGCGAGCGATCGCGTACCCGCGCACTCGGTCGGCGCCGCGAAGCGGGCGGACGCTCGGGCGCCGCTCGCCCTTCCGCTCGCGGCCCCGTCCGCCGCCGGCACGCAGGCAGGCGTCGACCCGCCGACGCGAGTCAGCTACTCGGCGCTCGAGGCCTACGGTCGCTGCGCCTACCGCTTCCATCTCGAGCGCGTGCTGGGACTGCCGGCCGAGGACGACGCGCGCCCCGGTACACCCGCCTGCGGCGACGGCTCACTGCCCGCGCGCGTGCGCGGCTCGGTCGTCCACGAGCTGCTCGAGCGCACCGATCTCCGCCGGCCGGCGACTCCGACCGACGCGGAGATCTCGGCTCGGATCGTGGCCCACGGCGGCGCGCCTGGCCGCGCCGACATCGACGACCTGCGCCGTCTCGTCGCCGGCTTCCTCGAGACGCCGCTCCGGCGGCGCATGGCGCGGGCGGGCCGGGTACGCCCCGAGCTCCCGTTCGCCTTCCCGCTCGCCGTAGAGGGCGACCGGGGCGAGCCCGCCTCGATCCTCGTCGAGGGCGTGATCGACAGCTTCTGCGACGGGGGCGATGGCGCGCTCGTCGTCGACTACAAGAGCGACCGCGTCGATCGCGCCGCCGACCTCGAGGGAGTGTGCGAGGGCGACTACTCGACCCAGCGGCTCGTCTACGCGCTCGCCGGCCTGCGGGGCGGAGCCGACCGGGTCGAGGTCGTGCACGTGTTCCTCGAGCGGCCGCACGAGCCGGCCACCGCCCGCTACGCCCGGGCCGACGTCCCCAGGCTCGAGCGGCGGCTGGCCGCCCTCGTCGGCGGCCTCGTCGCCGGGCGCCACGCCCCCACCGAGGCGCCCGGGCCGGACGTGTGCGCCGGCTGCTCGGGACGGGCGGCGCTGTGCTCGTGGCCGCCCGAGCGCACCGGCGTATCGCACGCGATCGCCGCCTGAGAGCGGCCGGGCGACGACGCGTTTCCGTCCGCCACCGAACCTACTCTGCTCGCCACCCCGTCCACGCGGAACCGGAGACGAAGAGCCGAATGCCTCTCTGCTTCATCGAGCCCGAGCAAGCGATTCGCGTCGTCGCCGAGTCGGTCGGCCGCGAGGCTCGTCGCCAGCTCCTCGGCGGGCTGGTGCACGCGTGGGTCGACGAGATCC
>DATHAN010000001.1:0-14222 GCA_035296645.1 Thermoleophilaceae bacterium | reverse complement strand
GGACAGGTCCGGATCGCCGTCCGCGCCGCGGGCGTCAACTTCGCCGACATCCTCGCGCGCGTCGGGCTGTATCCCGATGCCCCGAAACTTCCCGCCGTCGTGGGCTATGAGGTCGCCGGGGAGGTGGAGTCGGTCGGTGAGGGGGTCGACGGCGACGTCGCGGTGGACGATCGCGTGGTCGCCGGCACACGCTTCAACGGGTACGCCGAGCTGGCGGTCGCCGACGCGAGGGCCGTCGTTCCGCTCCCCGATGGTTGGAGCTTCGAGGAGGGGGCCGCCATGCCGGTCAACTACGCGACCGCCTACGGCTGCCTCGTCCGCTACGGCTCGCTGCGCGAGCGCGAGCGCGTCCTCATCCAGGCGGCGGCCGGAGGGGTGGGGATCGCCGCCACCCAGATTGCCAAGATCATGGGGCGGGCCTGATTGGTCCATCGAGGGTTCGAATCCCTCCCCCTCCGCTGAGATGGGTAGAAGGCCTGCTTAACCGACGGTTTCTCGGTGCTGTCCAGGCCGAGTAGAGGGCCGCCATGGAGCGCTGGGAACGGCTCATCGCCAGGAATCGCCGTGTGCGGGCTCTCCTGACGATCGCAAGCCGATCGCGCGCTGGCGCGCCGGCCATCCGGCCGCTCGAGGACGTGACTCGTTACGCGAGGTGCTGATGCACCTCGCTGACGACGATCGAGCCCTCGCCCACGGCCGACGCGACACGCTTGACCGCTCCGGACCGCACGTCGCCCACGGCGAACACGCCAGGCACACTCGTCTCAAGTGACAGCGGCGCCCGCTCGAGCGGCCAGCGCTGCGCCCGACCAGCGCCGGCCGTCAGAGCGGCTCCCGTGACGATGTAGCCCTGCTCGTCCCTTTCGACCGCCTCGGGAAGCCACTCCGTCCGGGGCCGAGCACCGATCAAGAGGAAGAGTGCCGACGCCTCGACCCTGCTCTGCTTCCCGGTGCGGCGATCGAGCAAGGTCAGCGACTCGATGTGCCCCTGGCCGCCCCCGTCCACCACCTCAGCGCCGTAGCGGACGTCGATGTTGGGGGCAGCCTCGATCTCGTCGCGCAGGTAGCGTGACATGCTGTCGTCGAGAGAGCCTGACCGTACGACGATCGTGACCCGAGCGGCGTAGCGGGACAGGTGCATGGCCGCCTGCCCCGCGGAATTCCCGCCTCCGACGACGTAGACGGACTCGCCCCGCAGCGCCCGGGCTTCGGAAGCGGAGGCGCTGTAGAAGACTCCGGAGCCGGTCAGCGCCTCGAGTGACGGCGCGCCGAGGCGCCGGTACGAGACGCCCGTCGCGAGGACCACGGCGCGAGCGGTGACTCGGCTGCCGTCCGACATCGTCAGGACGTGACGATCGTCGCCGGACCGGAGGTCGTCGACCCGCTCGGCAACGAGGAACTCGGTGCCGAACGCCCAGGCCTGCCGGTATGCGCGCATCGCCAACGACGACCCGCTCACGCCGCGCGCGAAGCCGAGGTAGTTCCGGATCAGCGAGCTGCTTCCGGCCTGCCCCCCGATCGAGCTGGGCTCGACGACGAGGGTCCGGAGTCCTTCCGAGGACCCGTAGACCCCCGCTGCGAGCCCTCCCGGACCGGCGCCGACGATGACGAGGTCGAAGTCGTGAACCATGAGCCGCGTCGGCAGTCCGAGACCCGCCGCGAGCTCGGCGTCCGAAGGGTCGACTAGAACGAGATCGTCGGCCAGCATGACGACAGGGAGGGGACCGTCCTCATCGCTCACGCCCTCGAGCAGCGACGCTCCCTGCGGCGAGTCTGCGGTGTGGAAGGTGTGGGGTATGCCGCTCCGCGAGAGCACGCCGGTGACCTCGTGGCTGCGCCGATCCCATCGCTCGCCGATGATCACGGCGTCAGACGGCGTGGATGCGTCGCGCTCCCACCATTCGTGGATCAACTCGGCGACCGTATGGTGGAACTGCTCGTCGGGCGAGCGACGTGGCTTCACGATGTAGTCGTCGATGTGTCTCAGCGCCATCGCGTCGAGGATCGCGTCCGCGCTCGGCCGGTCCGCCCATGCCCTCCAGGCCACGAGCAGTGCCCGCTTTGCGGACGGGATCAACTCCGGTACGCGCGTCAGGAACTCCGCGCCGGTCGTACCCGTGAGCCACTGGTCGGCGAGCACGAGGGCGACTTCCTCTCTCGCGGTGCGCGCACCCGCAAGCACGGCGGTCGCCGTCGCGACAGAAGGGAGGCAGACGACGCGGTAGTCGGTGCCATACCGGCGGTCGAGTTCGCGCTCGACGCGGGCGAGCGCCTCCGCATCCTCGTCGAGGGCTAGCAACATTGGTTTGGTCGCTTTGTCGCCCATCACGCCTACTGTGGATTCAACCACCGCGGCCATACGGCTATGCGTCTGTCGGTTCGGGATCCCGCATCGTGTGTCCGGGTCCTCCTGCGTCGAGCCGAGAACCTCGCAGGACCGCCACCCAGCCCCGCTTCCAGGCGAACGAGTCCCTGTAATTTGAGCGGCATGTCTGGCGATCCCGCTGGCGGGGCCTTGCCGTCCTCGGCCGCCGGAAGCTCGGCGCCCCGATCGATCCCTCCCTCGTGGAGCGTGCTGGTTGCCACGTCGGTCGCCCTCCTGCTCCTCACCGCGGCCGCCTTGGCGGTCGCTCGAGGTCTCACCACTCGCACCGAACTGACCACCTATCGGGCACGCGGCACGCCGGAGCGAATCGTGCTCACCCTCGAGTCGGGCAACGCGGAAATCGTTGGCGGCGGGAGGGGCGCCGTCGAGGTCCGGCGCACGACCCGCTACTCCTATGGCCATGCCCCACGAGAGCGCCGGAGCGCAACGGACGGTCGGCTGCGTATCTCTTCCGATTGCCCGTCGGTCCTGTTCGGGGGCTGCACGACCGGTTACCGCCTGACGATTCCGGACAATGTGCCGGTGACGGTGCGCACGGCGGGCGGCACGGTCCGCCTCGCCGGGGTGCGGGGCTCGGCGGAGATCAATAGCGGAGCGGGCGACGTCGACGTTGACACGTTCTGCGGATTCTCGCTGGCGATCGAGACCACGTCCGGCCACGCCCGGACGACCGCGAGCTGCTCACCTCAGCGTCTCGAAATGACCTCCGCATCCGGCAACTTGAACGCCACCGTGCCCGTCGGCACCTACCGCGTCCAGGCGGAATCCGAGGAAGGCGCGCGGGAGGTCACCGACCTCGAGACATCGAGCCAGGCTCCGTTCGAGATCAGGGTAATCAGCGAGAGCGGCGACGTGACGGTGCGAGGGGGAGCGTGAACTCGGCGTCGGCGGCGACGCTCGAGCTGGGCAGCCGCGTGAGGATGGCAGGCGCCGCCGCGGCGTATGCCGCCCTCGAGCTCCCGCTCGCGCTCGTAAGCGTGTGCGTCGTCGCCCTCGGCTCGGTACTCGGGCTGCTTCTGCTACCGCTCTGGATCGGGCTGCCGATCCTGATCTCGACTGCCGAGGCGACCTGGCGTTACGCGCACCTGGAACGCCGGCTGGCGAACCGACTGCTGTACACGCGCATCTCGCCGCTTCCTCGCCCGAGCCTGCCGCCGCATCTCAGCGTGGCGCGCCTGCGCGGAGTGGTGGGCGCGGAGGGGTTCAACAGGGCCGCGGCCCTCCTCCTCTTCAAGCTGCCGGTGTCGCTCGTGGGTGCCGCCGTGGCGGTTCTCGCGCTTGCCCTCGTCGCGGTGATCCTCGTACTCGCTTTCGAGGGCCTGACCGGCCTGGGTGGGCCGTCATATGTCGGGCCCATCGAGCTAGGACCCCCGACCGGAGTTGTGCTTGCGCTGCTCGCGGTCCCTGCCGCGATCGTCTCGGTGGCGGCGCTCGAAGGGCTGGCCGCCGCGCTGCGTCGCTTCATGAGGTCGCTGCTCAGCCTTCCCGCCCCCGGCGCTGGTCCCGTGCGTGAGATGCTGGCTGAGAGTTTGGGCGACCGCTCTCTCTCCATCGCCTACTGGCTGCCCGAGCGCGAGCTCTTCGTCGATGAACGTGGCACGCCAGTGGAGATGCCCGCGCCCGGTTCGGGCCGTGCGTGGACCTCGGTCGACAGCGGGGGCGCGCGCGTGGCGGCGATCGTCCACGACGCCGACCTCGACGCCGGCCCCGAGCTCGTGGAGGCGGCCGCCGCGGGAGCGGCCCTGGCTCTTGACAACGAGCGGCTGAAGGCAGACCTGCGTGCGCGCCTCGAGGAGTTGCGCGCCTCGCGCGCGCGCATCGTCAAGGCGGGTGACGAGGCGCGGCGCCGACTCGAGCGCGATCTGCACGACGGGGCGCAGCAGCAACTTGTGGCGCTTGCGCTCGAGCTTCGTTTGCTCAAGCGCAAGGTGTCGCCCAACTCAGAGACCGCCGGGCTTATCGAGCGCGCGAGCGAAAAGCTCGGCGCGGCGCTCGAGGACCTCCGGGAGCTGGCGCGGGGCATCCACCCGTCGATCCTCACCTCGAGCGGCCTCGGGCCCGCGGTCGAGGCGGCGACGCAACGGTTTCCACTTGACGTCGAGACGGAGATCGACCTTGAGGGGCGCTATCCGTCCGCGGTGGAGGCAACCGGCTACTTCGTGGTGACGGAGGCGCTGACCAACGTCGCCAAGTACGCACGCGCGACGCGAGTGAGGGTCCGCGTAACGCGGGAGCACGAGGACGTGGTCGTCGAGGTGGTCGACGACGGCATTGGGGACGCGGACCCGCGCGGCGGCTCCGGGCTGCGCGGCCTCACCGACCGGCTGGCGGCGGTCGATGGCGACCTGGCCATCGACAGCCCACCTGGCCAAGGGACGCGCATATTGGCCCGTATCCCCGCACGCCCCGTTCCGCCGGGCGTCGAGGGTGCCGGCGAGCCGCCCGCCGCCGCGGCGGCAAGCTCGGAGGACCGGGCATGAGGCGGCCGGCGATGTGCCTCATCGCCCTGGCTGCGGCGGCCGCCGCATGGGCGGGCTGCGGCGAGGTGGTCGAGCGCCACGAGCCAGACATGGAGGTGCCAGCCGTGAAGCCTCCTCCGGTGCCTACAGGACTAGAGGAGACTTACCGCGGGGCGCGGGGCCCGAAGAGGGGTCGGCTCAACATCGCCGTGGTGACGCATGGGCAGGCCTCGGACCCCTTCTGGGCTGTGGTCAACACCGGGCTGCGGCAGGCGGGTCGCGAGCTCGATGTGACCGTGCGCTATTCCGCGCCGGACACGACCGACATGGCGCGCATGCGAGCGCTGATCCTCGAAGCGGTCCGATCGCGCCCGGACGGACTCGTGGTCTCGATCCCGGATCCCCGCGCGCTGAGCGGCGCGATCCGGACGGCGGTGCGCAGCGGCATTCCCGTGGTCTCTATAAACTCCGGCACCGAGGTCGCGGGCAGGCTGAGAGTACTCGCGCACGTCGGCCAGCCCGACCGCCGCGCCGGCTTCGCAGCCGGGCGGCGGATGGCTGCGGCCGGCGTGCGACGCGCGCTGTGCATTCAGCACGAGCGAGACAACGCGGCGCTGGCGGCGCGCTGCGCCGGATTCGCCGATGGGTTGCGCCGCGCGGGAGGGCGCTCGAGCGTCGTCTACATCAAGCTCCAAAACGCCACCGCCGCTCAGCGACGGATCGCCCGGGCAGCCAAGCAGGATGGGGTCGACGGCATGTTGACCCTCGGTCCCGGAGGAGCTGAGCCCGCCCTCGAGGCGCTGCGCGAAGAGTTCCTCACCGCACAAGTCAAGCTCGCGACCTTCGATCTCTCGCCCGAGGTGCTCGACGCCTTCGACGCCTGGCGCGTCGAGTTCGCGGTCGACCAGCAGCCGTTCCAGCAGGGCTACCTTTCGGTCCTGTTCCTGGCGCAGTACGCCCGCTATCGGCTCGAGCCTCCCGGCGACGGCCTTGTCGAGACGGGGCCGCGGTTCATCACCCGGCGGGACGTCGGCCCGGTGCGGGGCCTTACCGGGGAGAGCATCCGCTAGCTCCGCCGGCGCAAGCGTCGGTCAGCTACGGATATATGCAAGCACCGCAAGCACGCGGCGGTGCGTCTCGCTCGTGGCGGATAGCCCTAGCTTGCCGAATATGCTCGTCACGTGCTTCTCGACTGCCTGCTCGGTGATAACCAGGTTCTCCCCGATGGCCTGGTTCGAGAGGCCTTCCGCCATCAGCGCGAGCACCTCGCGCTCGCGCGCGGTGAGTTCCTCGAGCGACTCGTCGCGGCGCCGGCCGAGCATCAGCTGCACAATCTCCGGGTCGAGTGCGGACCCGCCCTCCGCCACCCGGCGCACGGCGTCAGCGAAGCCGTCAACGTCGGCGACTCGGTCTTTTAGGAGATAGCCGACCCCCTCGGCCCCGTCGGCGAGGAGCTGGGTCGCGTACTCCTCCTCGGCGTACTGCGAGAGGACCAGCACGCCGGTGCCGGGTTGCCGCTCGCGGATTCGCTTAGCGGCGCGCAATCCCTCGTCGGTGTGAGTCGGCGGCATCCTCAGGTCTACCACGGCGGCGTCCGGCTTGTGCGCCCCCACCTTGCGCACGAGGTCCTCCCCGTCGCCGGCCTGGCCCACGACCTCGAAGCCGGCGTCCTCCAGGAGGCGAGCGACCCCCTCGCGAAGCAGGACCGAGTCGTCGGCGATTACTACACGCACGGACCAGTTCTAACGGAGAACGGCGGCGAGCGCCTCACCGGACAGCTCGTCCTTGGGTACGAAGCCGCGAGCGCCGCTGCGCTCGGCCGCACCGCCGCCGCCGAATTCGCGACTGGAGATGAGGACCACTTGCGGCCCCTCGCCGGTGGCGAGCCTCGCAGCCACGTCGAAACCATCGATGTCAGGCAGCTCGACGTCCACGAGCACGACGTCGGGCCGCAGCTCGGCCGCGATTCGCAGCCCCGACATGCCATCGCCAGCCTCGCCTACTACCCGGTACCCGTCGGCCTCGAGAAGTGTTCGGGCACTGGAGCGGAAACCCTCGTGGTCGTCGATGATGAGGATGGTCACCTGGGACATTTAGGGCATTGTGGATGAAAGGCGTCGTCGCCCCCGTGCGGCTACCCGAACCCGCCGTGGTTTCGGATCGTGAGGCGCGACGCGGTCCTGCCCTCGTAGTCGACGCCGTAGGGAGGATCAGTCCAGAGGAGGGTGGCCTGCTCGCCCCCCATGAGGCGCTCAAGGTCGCCTGCGTCGGTCGCGTCGCCGCACAGGAGCCGATGCTCGCCGAGCGCGTAGAGGTCTCCCTGCCGCGTCGTGGGCTCGGGCGGTAACGGCGGCGGCTCGTCCTCAAGCGCTCGCGGTGCGACCTCGTCGAGGAGTTCATCGAGGTCGTCCTCGTCGAAGCCCGTCCCCGAGAGGTCGCCGAGCCCTGAGAGGAGCTCGACGAGGAGCTCCTCGTCGTAGGTGGCAAGATCCGAGGTTCGGTTATCGACGAGCACGATCCGAGTCGCCTCGTCGTTTGAGACGTCGACGTAGGCGACGTCGATCTCCTCCCAGCCAAGCTCCTGAGCGGCGCGGAAGACGTGGTTGCCGGCGAGGACCTCTCCGGTACTGCGGTTCACGACGATCGGGCGATATTGGCCGTGGTGGCGGAGGCTGTCCTTCATCGCCTCGAGGTCTCCCCGGCGCGGATTCCGGGGGGTGAGCGACTAGGGAGGCAATCGGCACGGTCTGCACCGTGGCGGGCTGCGTGTCTGTCCGGCTCAATTGTTAACCTACTTCTCTTGTCCGGCCATTTGTCATTTCGCAGATTTGCATGTCCAGTGGACAGACCAAGTGATCGGAAATGTAAGTTGACAATCGTCAACCGCGCAGCATCGAGTCACTCCCGGTGAGAGGCGATCGTCTGGCGGCTCAGCCTGTAGGCGACGGTGCGATCGATCCGCCGCCTTCGGCGCCGTCGCCAGCTAGGCGGGAAAGCGAGTCGGCGTGCGAGGTGTCGGTTAGTCCTCAGCCGACACCGACCGCCGGGTAGGGAAAATCACCCGGCGCGGAGAGCGAGGGTTCGAGGTGGGTACGTATGGCCGCGTCGCACACGGCGTAGCCCCAGTTGATCAACGCCTCCTGCGTCCGAGGCGCGAGGCGCTTTAGCCGGGTCGGAACAGCCGCCAGAAGCCGGGTCTTATCGAGCGGACACGGCAGGAGATCGTCGCGAGCGTAGTTGGCGACGTCCGTCCGGATGCCCCAATAGGCACCACGTCGGCGTCCGTCCTCGTATGAGGCAAGGAGTGCCCGCTTGCGAAGGGAGCGAACCTGGTTGTCGATTGTCATGAGGACTCTGAACGAATGGCGGGCCCAATCACCCGCGACGTCGGGCGAGGGCAGGGTCTTTCCACCGCCGTCTGACACGAGGAGGGTCTCGTAGCGCTTCCACACGGGCTCGAGCCCGAGGTTGTCGTAGACACCGCCATCGCTTAGGACCGGGCGCGTCGTATACGGCGCCTCGCCGAGCTCCCCCGGTGCGTCGGGCGCGAAGTCCTTGTCTCTGAGCTTGAGCCTTACGGGCGAGAGGAAGGGGGGAGAAGCGGACGAGGCCGCGACGACCCGAGTCAAAGGAAGCTCTGGGCGCTCGACCTTCCCGACCAAGTAGTCCCAGGCGTAGGGCTTCGAGAAGCGCCAAAGGACCGTCGACTGAAGGTTCGTGGCGGTGAAGACAAAGCGCGGCGGATCGTCGGGAAGGTCCTGAAGGGTCGCCTCGCCGAGGAGCGGCCGGTACGAACGAGCGATGTAGTCGCTCGCGCTGAAAAAGGGGGTTATGAGGCCTAGCAGCACGGAGGGGACGTCGATCGTCCGCTCGGCAAGCCGCCGCAACGGTGCCTCGACTAGTTCCTCGAACGTGGTGGGAGCGAAGGAGCTGTCCTTAAGCTGCGGCCACGCCACGGCCAGCGCAGCGGCGGCGATCGACCCGCCGGAGACGCTCGAGACGCGGGCGACGCGTGCGAGGAGTGCCGCTTCCGAGAGCCGTCGAAGCGCCCCCGCGTGGAACAGCATCGCCCGATAGCCGCCTCCGGAGAGGCAGAGCCCAGTTCCGGCCTGCGGAGCGCGGGTGGCCTCTAGGGCCGTCGGCTTTGAGACGACGAGATCGTCGAGAACTTGCCCCTGATCGCCCTGGGCCGTCATCAGCGCGGCTCTTGAGCCCAAACCCACCGCCGGTTACGGGAATGAGGGCGTTGTCGAGCGCGAGGCGGCTCGAGCTCCATCGTCGGGGGAGGCGCAGAGCGTGAGCGACCCATCGCCACACCACGACGCGAGCTCCGCGATCCCTTTCTCCTGGCGTCCTCGTCACCAGCTAGAGCGCCCACCCACGGGGGTCAGGAGCCTCGCCTTGGAGAAGTCGATCGGCTGGCCCGGGGTGTCGCCAAAGCGCCACAGGTGGCGCTTGCGGCCATTGGGAGCCATGACGAGGGCGGCTGTGCCGAGGGGCCTCCCCGCCTGGTCGGTGTCGGCGGTGTAAAAGAGGCCAAGCTCGTGATCGGGCCGATGCGGCCGTCCCGAGGACGTCGTCGCCTCGAGCCCCTCCCGGATCGCCTCCTGGGAAACCGAGTGCGGGAAGTTGTACTTGCCGCGCTGCGCCACGGAGGACACGAAGGTAAGTCGCGGCTCGATTAGCTCCACGAGCTCGAGGTTGACTCCGTGCTTTGAGCCATGGTGAGGCACCTTGAAGACGTCGGCCGAGAGGGGGTCGTAGCCTCGGGCCTTGCCGATGGCCTCGGCAGCCGGCGAGTTGTCGGGGCGGAGGTTGGGGAAGTCACCCATGACCTGGGCCCACGATTGGGTCTGGGCGTCGGCGCCGAGGATGAGCGACTGACGTCGTGCCCGTCGGAGGAAGCGCCGGTCAGGACCGCGCTGCTCGACTCTCGAGGCGGGGAACTCAATCTTGACGCTCAGCGAGGCGTCGTTGATGTCCACGCCGTAGGAGTCGAAGCGGTTCCGGAGCGCCATGCTCGGGGAGAGCACCGTGACTTTCACCTGCCCGATGAAGCGCGTCATCCCGCTCGTCGGCTGCGTGTGTCGGATGACGTGGTCTTCGAGCGAGCGCATCATCTCGAGGTAGCTCGGCCCCGGGTGGTAGTACCCGGGCTCCCAGAACTCGTCGATGAGCGCGTGGAAGCGAGCGATGAACGCTCCCATGCCTCCAATGTGGTCCTCGTGAGGGTGCGTCGCGACGACCACGGCGAAGGGCTTCTCCTGCTCGGGTAGGAGCCCCGCCTCGACAACAGCCTCGATGAGCGCGGGGAGCTTCGCGACGCTCGCCGTGTCGATGACCATGGCTTGCCGGGGCTCGCCGTCCTTGGCGGGCAGTAAGACGAACTGGGTGTCCCCGTCCCCTACGTTGACCAGGAAGTAGACGAGGTCATCGGCCTCGATGTCGTCCAAGAAGTCGCCTGCCACGAGGCGCCGGGACGGGACCGTTGCCGGAGCGGCCACTACGACGGAGGATCGTCGCGGAGGTCAAGCAGGCGGCTAGCGCGGCGGGGGCTCAGCGTCGTCGTGACCGCGGCGAGGGCGGCGGCTTGCGCCGCCTCCCGCGCCTCGGCGCTTAGGTCGATGATTGGCTGGCGGAGCAGGGACTCCGCACTGCGGGGAAGCGGCCCCCGACGCGGATAGGCAACCCTGGCGGCATAGACGTCCCCTACGGAGATCGGCCGCTGAGCTGCCGCTCGAGCTTCGCCCGTGTCCCCTCGGTGACCCTGCGCGAGGCGGCGGCGGGAACGAAGCACGGCCTCAACCTCGTCCCTGTCGACCGTGGCCGTGCGGGTCGCGCCTGAGAAGACGAGCCGCCCCGCCGAATCAACTTCGGGCCACTCGGAGATCGAGAGGGTGACGCTAGGGCGGAGGATTTCCTCGACGACGACGTAGCGAAGGTCGGCGGCCGGCGCGTCGAGGCCCTCTGGAGCCCAGGCCCGTCCAGAGGCCTCGCGCGGTTTAGGGGGCGGAGGAAGCCAGCTCAAGGGAGGCAGCTTCTCAGGTCCGCCCCGCCGGCTGCCAGCATTCCCGAGACTACGCACCGGGCCGGAGGCGGCTAGGGCGGACCGCCACCTCCGCCGCGTTGTTGGCCTTGGCGAGTGCCTCATCCTGGTTAGGAGCCAAGGCCTGAAGCGCGCCGACCTGAGCGTGCGCTGCCTTGAGGTCATCACTGGATTCGGCCGCGGCCTGACTTCCGATCTTGATCCCGAGATACGCGCCCACCACGGCGGAGATGACCCCGAACGCCGCGGTCACGATGGCGACGGCGGAGGTGTCCTCTGACCCGATTCGAACCAGGGCGAACACCCCGATAGCTACCACGGCGAGAACCCCAACGACGGCCACGACCAGCCCACCTGTACGCATGGTCTCGCTCCCCGGGAGCGGCGCCCTTGTGCCTCCCGCGCCTCCTGCTTGGGTATCGGATCGCCAGACGCGCGCTAGGGCGAGCAATGCCAGCCCGAAGACCAGGGCGATGATCCCTAGAGCCTTGACCTTCAGGCCGATCACGACGGTCCGGGGATCGGCAAGCGCGAACGCTAAGACCGCCCCGAGGAGGGCCAAAGCCGCTCCACAGCCAAGAACGACGCCTCGATTCCTCACCCGAACCCCCTTCCGCGATCGGCCGCGTGTCAAGCTACCAACGGCTGGGCCGGGCGTACTCGCGACCAATGGGCGAGTCCTCAGCAGATAGCGGCGGGTCGACGTCCCACGCCGACCGGAAGCAGCACCGCCTAGTAGTACGACTCGAACGGCCGTCCACTGGCCGCTCGCAGCCTTGACACGGCTCGGGAGGAGGAGCAAGCTCGACCTCCACCCGCCACGAGGAGCGCCGATGCATCCGCCGAGCCGGAATCCACTCCACTGCCTAGTCCCGGACTACGTACTGCGGGAGGTCGCGAAGCGAGGCGGGGAGTCGGAACGCGACGCCGCTCTCGGGACCCTCGGGGTGAGCGCGACGCTGCGCTCCGCCCGGACCCAGGCCGAGGCGCGGCGTGCCGCGATCGGACCGCCTCGGTCTCCCACCGCAGCGCTGCGTGTGCCGAAGGTGAGCCGCGTCATCCGCGACGCCCAGGGCGGGGAGGACCTCGAGGCGGCAGTCGTCCGCCGCGAGGGTGTCCCCGACACGGGCGACCCGGCAGTCGACGAGGCCTTCGAGTACTTCGGCGCGACGTGGGACTTCTTCTTCGAGGTCTTGGCGCGCGACTCGATTGACGGCGCCGGCATGACCCTCGACGGCGTCGTCCACTACGGCCAGAACTTCGACAACGCCTTCTGGGACGGCGACCAGATGGTCTTCGGTGACGGCAGCGGGCAGCTCTTCACTCGCCTCACCCAGTCTCTGTCGGTGTGCGCCCATGAGCTCGGCCACGGGGTGATCCAGTTCGACGGTCCGCTCGTCTACCAGGGCGAGTCGGGCGCCCTCAACGAGGACATCGCCGACGCCTTCGGGGCGATGGTCGACCAGTGGCGAAACGGCCAGACGGCAACGGAGGCCGACTGGCTCGTCGGCAAGGAGATCCTCGGCGAGGGGGTCGACGGCAAGGCGCTTCGGTCGATGAAGGAGCCCGGCACGGCCTACGACGACGACCTCCTCGGCAAGGACCCTCAGCCCGGCCACATGGACGACTTCGTGCGCACCCACGACGACAACGGCGGCGTCCACATCAACTCGGGGATCCCGAACCGCGCCTTCTACGAGATCTCCGCAAAACTCGGCGGCCACTCGTGGGAGCATGCGGGCCGGATCGTCTATGCGACCCTCGGCAACCCCCAGCTTCGGCCGACGACGAGCTTCCGCCGCTTCGCGCGCCTCAACCTGGCGGTGGCGCGCCAGCTCTACGGGGCCGATAGCCGCGAGGCGCAGGCGGTCGCGAGCGGATGGGAGGCCGTCGGGCTCGAGCTCTGAGGCTCGTCCGCGTGGCTGAACTCGGCCTTTCCGTCTCCTTGCGCCGGAGCGGGGGGCTCCTGCCGGGCCAGGTACTCGAGACGTTCGTCCGGGAGGAAGACCTCGAGCCGGGGCGGGCGAAGGAGCTCCGCGAGATGGTCGCCGCGGCGGATCCCGAGGCGCTCGCCTCCCGCTCGCCGATCCGGGGTCCCGGGGCCGACATGTACCAGTACGAGGTAGTCGTGGACACGGAGGGACGGAGAAGCCGGATCGTCGTCGCCGGCAGCAACGTGCCTCCGGAGCTCCGCCCGCTCATCGGATTCCTGGAGCAGGAGGCCTCAATTCCCGACCGGAAGGGCTAGCGGTGCCTCGAGCCGTGCCCGAGAGTCGGCTGAGAGCCTGCGAGCGCGCGTCGACCTGGTCACGCTGTCGCGGAGGTCGGTCACGGGTGTGCGGTCACGGCGACCGGGTATGTCGGTGACGAGCGACGAGAAGGAGGGTTCGATGGGCATCACCGACAAGGTCACGGGCCGGTTGAAGAAGGCGGCGGGCGACCTGGCGGGGAAGGACTCCATCAGGCAGGAGGGACGCGACGAGGAGCGAAAGGGCGAAGCCAAGGACGAGCTGCGCCGCGACGAGGCGCGGGCGGAGGAGCAGCAGCGTCAAGCTGAGGCTCGCAAGGAAGAGGCGCGGCGCGAGGCAGAACGGGTCGCCGAGCAGGAGGACCAGCGCGCGGCGCAGCAGGAGGACAAGGCGCAACGGCGCGCCGAGAAGGTCGAGAACCTCGAGCGGCGCACGTAAAGAGCCTCGGCGCTCCCCAGGGGCGCGCGGCCATCTACATCACGGGCGGAACGCTGCTTGTCGTCGTGATCGTGGCGCTCATCCTCACGCTGTTCTTCTGACGCCTGCCAGTCCCCAGCGGTCGACCGAGCATGTTGGCGGGGGCAGCGAGCGAGCGGCGAGCGGCGGCGAGGTCAGGCATCGTTGCCCAACTTGCCGTGAGGAGGGGCGTTCTTAGGAGTAGAACCTACTTCGAGGGAAGGGGAGCCATGTACATCGGCATCGGAACTCTCGAGGATGGTCAGTATGGTCCCGGGAGGCGGTCACGTCCCGCCTCCGTGAGCGCGTGTCTGCCTCGTGACGGTAGTGAGGCCGCCGCCTTCGTGCCTGCTTTCCGCCGTGATTACGGTCAGTTAGCGTGCTCGCGCCGGCGCCCTTCTATGGACAAGTGACGCGGCGTGAGCCCCGTCATCAGTCAAGCCGGGCGGCCTCGAGCAGAGCTCCTTGAGCCTGCGCAGGTCGGATTGGTTCGCGCGGCGTATGGCGCGTCCAAGGACCGGTGCGGAGAAGCGCGTGAAGCCTGACGGTTCTCCGCGATTCCGGAGCGTCATTCTCGTGCCACCGCCGGCCGCATCCTCCCACGTATAGGTCGTCTCCATCGGGAA